>DASTVC010000502.1:0-7903 GCA_035759295.1 Longimicrobium sp.
GTAGCCGAGCGCGTGCACCAGGCGGATCCGCGGGACCACGCAGTAGGCGTTCGTGACGTTTATACCCTCTCCCGCTTGCGGGAGAGGGTGCGAGCCTAAGCGCGAGCGGGTGAGGGCCCCCGCCGACGCGTGCGATCCTCAACATACCTTCAAACCCCTCGTACCTTCGTACCATGCGTCTTGGCGTCGTCGGCACGTTTGTCTGGGATACCATCTGGACGCTGGATGACGTGCGGGCGGGGCGGCCGTTCGAGACGTGGGGCGGAGTGGCGTATTCGCTCGCCGCGGCCGCCGCGGCGCGGCCCGAGGGGTGGGAGATCGTGCCGATCGTCAAGGTCGGTGGCGACCTGGCGGACGAGGCGCGGAAGTTCATGGCGACGCTGCCGGGGGTGGATGCGGAGCCCGGCGTGCTCGTCGTCTCCGAGCCGAACAACCGCGTGGAGCTGCGCTACACGGACGACACGCGGCGCGGCGAGCGGCTTACGGGCGGCGTGAACGCCTGGACGTGGGAGGAGCTGGCGCCGCGGCTGGAGGGGATCGACGCGCTGTACGTGAACTTCCTCTCGGGCTTCGAGATGGAGCTGCAGACGGCCGAGCGGCTGCGCGCGTCGTTCGCCGGGCCGATCTACGCGGACCTGCACTCGCTCTTTCTCGGCTGTCCGGGCGCTGGCGTGCGCGTGATGCGCAGCCTGCCGGAGTGGGAACGCTGGGCCGCCTGCTTTCACGCCGTCCAGCTGAACGAGGACGAGCTGGCCATGCTCGGCGGCCCCGATGATGAACCTGCGGGACATCGCGCCGCCCGGCTGTTGGCGCACGGGCCGGGGATGGTGCTCCTTACGCAGGGCGGCGAGGGAGCCACGGCCACGGTGCGCGCCGGCTTTCCCTCTGATCCCCTCCGCTGGCCCGGCTGGACGCCGAATTCGCAAGCGCCGGCACACGCGACCACCACCGTGGCGCCCGCGGCGGGCCGCCTCGCCGGTGACCCCACTGGCGCCGGCGACGTCTGGGGCGCCACCTTCTTCTCCTCCCTCCTCGCCGGCCTGAAGGTGGAGGACGCCATCCACCGCGCCCACCGCTTCGCCGGCCGCAAGCTGGGCATCCGCGGTGCGACGGAGCTGTACGCGCACCTCACCGCGAGCGAGTAGGAGGCTAAAGCTCACCATCCACGCCGTCCTCCCAGGAAACGTCCCGCGAGTCGGTTCGACGTTTATTCCCTCTCCCGCGCTGTTTGCGGGAGAGGGCAGGCGAGGAACGAGCCGGGTGAGGGCCGCACGTGTGGCGCGCGGCTCCGCACTTTCTCCCCCGCGCGCGGCGTGCTAAGTTGCCCCCGATGAACACGCCCCGCCGCCGAGCCCGATGACCCGCGTAGTCGCCGTCCCCCAGACGCTGGATTCCGACGCGTTCGACGCGCTGATCGCGGAGGCGAACGCCGCGGGCGACGAGCGCCTGCTGTTCGACGCGCGGCACGTGCGCTTCGCCGATCCGTACGGCATGACGGGGCTGCTGGCGCTGGGCGTGCACTTCAGCCGCGACGGCGTGCCGCCCATCCTGCAGTTTCCGCAGTCGCCCGACGTGGCGGGCTACTTTACGCGGATGGGCTTCGTGGCGGCGGCGGAGGGCGTCTTCGAGATGCACGACGCCCCGCGGTCGCGCGCGGGCGAGAGCAGCGTCCTTCTCCCCATCACCGTCGTGGGCTCGCCCGACGACGTGCACGGGGTGATCGAGGAGCTGAACGAGCACCGCATCAGCAAGCTGTTCAGCGAGCAGCTGGGCTACTCGCCGGCCGACGCCATGGCGTTCAGCATGCTGCTGAGCGAGGTCTCGCAGAACATCGTGGAGCACGCGGACGCGCCGGGGTGGGTGGGGATCCAGACGTACAAGCGCTGGCGGCGGGTGGACAAGCGGGTGGTGGTGATCGCCGTCATCGACCTGGGCGTGGGCTTCCGCGGGTCGCTGGAGCGCGAGCACGCGGGCCGCTTTGGCGAGCGCTGGGGCGACGCCACGGCGCTGGAGGCCGCGTTCATCCACGGCGTAACCCGCTTCCGCGACCCGGGCCGCGGCCAGGGGCTGAAGCAGATCCGCCGGCGCGTGCTGCGCTGGGGGGGCAAGATCGCCATCCGCAGCGGCACCGCGCGCATCAGCGACGTCCCCGAGTGGGACGACGGCGAGCCGATGACCACGGAGCTGGCGCCCTTTCCCGGCGCGCAGATCCTGATCGTGCTCCCGGCCCGGACCGAGGCGCCCGCCGCGCCGCCGCCGCCCGCGAAGCCCGGGGCGCGGATCGGCAACATGCGCCGCTGACCACGGGTGCGTGAGTGCGGAAGTGCGTGAGTGCGGGAGTGACCCGCGTTCACGCCCATCCCACTTACGCACTCACGCACTCAACGCACTCACGCACTCATCGACCATGCCGACCGTAACCTTCGACACCAACAAGGGCTCCTTCACCGCCGAGCTCTACCCCAACGAGGCGCCGGGGACCGTCGCCAACTTCACCAAGCTGGTGAAGGACGGCTTCTACGACGGCATCATCTTTCACCGCGTGATCCCGGAGTTCGTGGTGCAGGGCGGCGATCCCATCACCAAGGGGCCCAACGGACTGGGCGAGCGCGGCGTGGGCACGGGCGGGCCCGGGTGGCAGATCAAGTGCGAGACGCAGGGGAACCCGCACAAGCACGAGGTGGGCTCGCTGTCGATGGCGCACGCGGGCAAGGACACGGGCGGCAGCCAGTTCTTCATCGTGCTGAACGAGGGCAACACCCGCCACCTGAACGGCGTGCACACCGTGTTCGGCAAGGTGACGCAGGGGCAGGACGTCATCTTCAAGCTTGCCCAGGGTGACAAGATGGAGAAGCTGACGGTGAACGAGGGCGACGCGGCCTGACGCCATGCTGCACGGGCGGAAGGTCGCTCCGCTACCCATCGACCTGAGCCACGTCGGCCGCCGTTCGGTGACCTCGCTCTTCAGCAACCTGGTGACCCGCCCCACGGGGCGGGCCATCCGCACCGGCGTGGAGAGCCAGATCGCCGAGATGGAGGGCGCGCCGCAGGTTACGCTCTCCATCCTGGACTTTGGCCAGGTGCGGGTGCTGGACTACTCGTGCGCCGACGAGATCGTGGCCAAGCTGCTGCTGCGCTACCTGGGCGAAGAGCGGCCGGCGGAGGCGTTCTTCATCGTCCGCAACCTGCACGAGCACCACGCCGAGGCCATCGAGGCCGTGCTCGAGCGCCACGAGCTCCTTCTCGTCGCGGTGACGGATGGGGAGGCGCCCATCCTGCTGGGCGTGACCGATCCCGCGCAGGCCACGGTGTGGGACGCCCTGGTGCGCCGCGGACGTGGCTCGCGCGCGGAGCTGGCGGACGATACGGGGCTGCCCCGCGAGCAGGTGACGGCGGTGCTGGCCCACTTCTACCTCAAGCGGGTGGCGGCGGTACACGTGGACGGCACCGTGTCGCCCCTTTCCGCGTTTCTCCAGGAGTAGGGCGGATGGAGCACTCCGAAGGCTTCTCGACGCGGGCCATTCACGCGGGCCAGCCGGAGGCGGAGGTCGGCGGCCCGGTGGTGATGCCGATCTACCCCACGACGACGTTCTACAGCGACCCGTCGGGGCAGGCGGAAGTGTGGTACACGCGCTACGGCAACGGGCCCAACCACGTGGTGCTGGAACAGCGCATCGCCTCGCTGGAGGGGGCGGAGGACGCGCTGGTCCTCAGCAGCGGGATGGCGGCGATGGCGATGGCGCTGATCTCCGTGCTTCAGGCCGGCGACCACGTGGTGGCGACGGACGCCATCTACGGCGGGACGCGCGCGCTGCTGGACCGCGAGCTGTCGCGGATGGGGATCGACACCACCTACGTCGACATGTTCTCGGGGGAGTGGACGCGGGCGCTGCGGCCCAACACGCGAGTGGTGCTGGGAGAGACGCCGTCGAATCCCCTGCTGCGCGTGCTGGACCTGGCGCCCATCGCCGAGGCGGCGCACGCGCACGGCGCGGTGGTGATCGTCGACGCCACCTTCGGCTCGCCGGTGCACTTTCGCGCGCTGGAGCACGGCGCCGACATCGTGATGCACAGCGCGACCAAGTACCTGGGCGGCCACAGCGACGTGACGGCCGGGGTGCTGGCCGGGAGCGCCGCGCGCATCGGCGAGGCTCGCAAGCGGACGCGGGTGTGGGGGCCGGTGCTGGACCCGCACGCGGCGTGGCTGCTGGAGCGGGGGATCAAGACCATCTCCGTGCGGATGGAGCGCCACAACCGCAACGGGATGGAGATCGCGCGCTGGGCCGAGACGCGGCCCGAGGTGGCGCGCGTGTTCTACCCCGGCCTCCCCTCGCACCCGGACCACGAGGTCGCGCGGCGGGTGCTGGACGGCTTTGGTGGGATGGTGGGGATCGAGCTGGCGGGCGGCGGGCCGGCGGCGGACCGTTTTGTCCGGGCGATCCGGCTGGCCAAGCTGGCGCCCAGCCTGGGCGGCGTGGAGACGCTGATCTCGGAGCCCCGCTTCACCTCCCACGCCGCGATGACGCCGGAGCAGCGCGCCGCCAACGGCATCCGCGACGGCTTTCTCCGCGTCTCGCTCGGCATCGAAGACGCCGCCGACCTCATCGCCGACTTCGACCAGGCCCTCCGCGCCATCGGCGAGGAACAGCGCCAAGCCGCGGACTGACCGAACGGCGGTTTCGCTGGATGGATGACGAAGACCCTCCTTCGCACTCGTGCGGCGGAGGGTCTTGTCGTTCGGGAAATTGTTGACTTCCTGAGGGAGCGCCACCCGGAACTGCCTGCTACGAAATCACTTGCGCGCGACCGAAGGACCTCCTTCTCTGCCTCCTCGGAGCTTGCCTTCAGCCACGGCACTCGCCCGTCCCGCTCTCGCCGAAACGCAAAGCCCTGTCATTTCGAAGGAGGCGCCGCACCGAACCGCCTGCCCCCCCACAATTTGGCGCCGACTGAGAAATCTACCGTCGGATGCTCGTGGCCTGCCGGACCGCCAGGTACCCGCGGCGTCCGCAACCCTGCCCTGTCGTGGCGCGGGGTAACCGCGGGATCTGCGCGGGCTGCCGCATCCACCCTCCAGCGACCAACGGTAGATTCGTCGGCCCTGCAACCGTTCGCGCGAGACGCTGGCGGCAGCGCGGCCGGACCTCGGAATGACACGCTCTAGCGCGCATTCCCAATTCTCGACGGAGTGCGGACCCTGCCGACGCGAGCAGGTGAAGCCCCGTTCCGCGAGCGCAGCGAGTGGAGACGGGGCTGATGGCAGTTCCAGCCGCGGGCTTTAGCCCGTGGTGGATCGGGGCGCGCGCCTATGGTTGCTCCGTCAGAAACCGGCTGCTCATCCACCCCAACCGGTCGATGGGGAGCACGCGGTTGGCGTCGTCCACGGGGCCCTCGATCTGCGCGGCGCGCGGCGGGGTGGCGCCGTCCATCCGCACGAACCACCAGACGCGGCCGGTATCGTCCGTGCGCTCCGCGATCGCGGTTCCGGTGGCGCCGCGGGCGTACTCCGCCATCACGTTGCCGTGGCCCTCCCACTCGTACCACTCCGGATTGGCCTCCGCCGGGGTGGGCTGTACCGTGGGCGAACCGCGCAACAGGTAGCCGTCGTTCGCGACGGTGAATCGGCGCGGCGCGGCCATGAAGCGCGTGGGGATCTCCATCTCCGCCCGCCCCAGCACGCCATGCCGCCGCTCGAAGCGCACCGTGTCGCCCGCGCGCACGGGGCGAAAGTACTCGATCGCCCACATGGGATCCGAGCAGCACCCGTAGTGCACGGTGCGGAAGGAGATCGGCTGCCCCGCGGCGCCCTTCCAGATGCGCTGGACGGTGCCGTGGTGATCCATCACCTGCACGCCGCGCCCGCCGATCACCTGGTACAGCTTGAAGTGGGTCCCCTCCATGGCGCCGAAGCCGTTCTCGTTGCGCACGTACCAGGCACCGTCGTAGATCACGTCCGCCACCCCGTCGCCGCTGAAGTCGACGAAGTGAAAGTCCTGCGCCCGCTCGCCGTTGGGATCGTATCCGGTGGATGGATCGAACTCCACGATGCTGTCCGCGCGCACGGGGCGGATGCCGAGCTGGCGCAGCCGCGCCGCGCGGTCGGCCGGCGCGTCCGTCTCCCACGGCCGCCAATCCAGGCTGTCCAGGCTGAGGAACAGCCGCGGGTCGCCGAAGTCCGGCGGATCGGCATCCTCCGCGGGGGACGCGATCGCATCGGCCGCCTTCGTCATCGCGGCGGGGGTGGAATCGGAGGAACGCGTCTTTTCGTCGGAATCGGAGCCGGAGCAGGCGGCGAGCAGGAGCAGGGCGGGGATGAGGATGCGCATGGGGCGTCGGCGGAGGGCGGGGAGCAGGGCCGGTGCTCCGGCAACATCGGTGGATTTGCCCGCGGGGACAAGCATCATCAGCGGATGCACGGCGGGTGGACGACGGACCGGCGGGGTTCGTGCAATCCTCCCCCCTCGCGCGCGGCGCGGGTTCGCGCGAAATTGGAAGCGCGGCTGCCAAATGCGGCGGAGCGCGGAGAATCGACCGAAGAGTTCCTGGCAGATGACGGATAAAGCGGAAATCGTCGACATCGCGGTGATCGGCGCGGGGCCGTGCGGGATCGCGGTGGGGGTGGCGGCGCGGGAGGCGGGGGTGAGCTGCGTGCTCTTCGATCGCGGCGCAATCACGCAGGCCATGATGGATCATCCCACCTACGTCACCTACTTCAGCGGCCCCGAAAAGCTGGAGATCGCCGACCTGCCGTTCACCACCGCGGGCGACAAGCCCACGCGGCGCGAGGCGCTGCGCTACTACCGCAAGGTGGCCGCGTACTACGCGCTGGACGTGCGGCAGTTCGAGGAGGTGACGGCGGTGGAAGGCGCCGAGGGCGACTTCGTGCTCCGCACACGGACGCGCATGGGCGAGGAGCACGTGCAGCGGGCGCGCAGCGTGGTGATCGCGACGGGGTACTACGACACGCCGCGCCGGCTGGACGCCCCGGGCGCGGATCTGCCGAAAGTCCAGTACTACTTCACCGAGCCATACCCGTACTGGGACCAGGACGTAATCGTCGTCGGCGGCGGCAACTCGGCGGCGGATGCGGCGCTCCTCTGCTGGCGCGAAGGTGCGCGCGTGACCGTCGTGCACCTGTTTGACAAGCTGGACAAGGGCGTAAAGCCGTGGGTGCGCCCCGACATCGACAACCGCATCGCCGAGGGCGCCATCCCCGCGCTCTGGCGTTCCCGCATCGTGGAGATCCGCCCGCGCGAGGTGGTCGTCGAGCACCTGGAGACCGGCGAGCGGCGTACGCTGGCCAACGACTGGGTCCTGGCGATGACGGGCTTCGAGCCGGACCCGTCGCCGCTCACCCGGCTGGGCGTGGAGGTGGATCCCGTCACCGCCATCCCCCGCCACGACCCCGCGACGATGGAGACCAACGTTCCCGGCATCTACGTGGCCGGCGTGGTCGTCAGCGGCCACGACGCGAACAAGATCTTCATCGAGAACGGCAAGCTGCACGGCCCGCTGATCGCCGCCAGCGTCGCGGCGAAGGTGGACGGGTGAACGGGTGAACGGGTGAACGGGTGAGCGGGTGAACGGGTGAACGGGTGAACGGGTGAACGGGTGAACGGGTGAACGAGGCGCTCTCGCGACGCGCCGGGCCCTCACCCCCGACCGGCCTTACGCTCGTTCCTCGCGACGGCGGTCGACCCCTCCCCCAAACTGCGGGGGAGGGGTTGTTCGTATGCACAAGTGCGGGGGAAACGCTAACCCCCCGCGGTCGGGACGCGGTTGGGAGGAGGGGGAGGGGTCGCCGCGAGCCGCGAGGAACCCCCGCGGGAACGGGAGCGGGGCTCCGCCAAGGTGGCGGAGCCCCGCTCTTCATCCTCCGCCGGGTGTTACCCCGGGTACGCCA
>DASTVC010000503.1:0-5421 GCA_035759295.1 Longimicrobium sp.
GTCCGCCAGGTGGATCCCCGCCTCGCGGTAGATCAGCGCCCGAAAGCGCGCGAACGCGGCCGGCCCCATCGTGGGCGCGGCGCGGTCGGCGGACGGGGCGGAGCCAAGGGCGCTCACGGCCGCACCTCCGCCGCCGGAGCGCCGGCCGGCTCCGCCGCCCGCCCGGCGCAGTCGCCGGTCGCGCCGGCAAGGGCCAGCAGCGCTGCGGCGGCCGCGCACCTCCCCAGGCGGCGGCCCGGGACGTCCTTCCAGCGCAGACGCCGCACACCCGCCGCCGTGCGGGTCACGCCGCCACCTCTTCCAGCGGGGCGGATGCGTCCGCCGGGGGATGGACGGCATCCGCCGCGGAATCCCCCTCCTTCCCGTGCTCCCCGTCCGCCGCGGCCACGGCGGAGGCCGCGTCCTCGGCGGAGAGGAGGAGGTCCAGGTCCAGCAGCAGGGCGAACCGCTCCCCCAGCCGGGCCATCCCGCGCAGGAACTCCACCCGGGCCCGGGGGCCGAAGGGGGGCGGGGGCTCGATGTCGCAGGCGCCCAGCTCCACCACCTCGCTCACCGCCTCGGCCATCACCCCCATCACCGTCCGCTCCCCGTCCAGCGCCACGTCCACGATGACGATGCAGGTGCGGCTGGTGACGGGGGTGTCGGGAAGGCCCAGCTTGACGGCCAGGTCCACCACCGGCACCACCCGGCCGCGCAGGTTCAGCACGCCGCGGATGGACGGCGGCGCCGTGGGAACGCGGGTGACCTGCTCGTAGCGCAGGATCTCGCGCGCCTGCAGCAGCTCCACGGCGTACTCTTCGCCGGCGAGCTGAAAGGTGAGGTACTGCCCCGCCTGGCTCGCCCCGGTCGACGTACTCATGTGCGCCTCCACGGCTAGAAGCGGGTGAAGTCGTGGGCGGCCGGGACGGCCGCCGCGTAGCCCGCCGCGTACGACCCGCGGCCGTTGCCGGCGTGTGCCTCGGGGGCCGGCCGCGGGCGGGCGCGGCCCGGCTCGGCCGCCCCGTCCACGTGAAAGAAGGCCGTCAGCTGCTGCAGCGCGCCCGCCTGCGACGAGAGCTCCTCCGCCGTGCTGGCCAGCTCCTCGGCCGACGAGGCGTTGCGCTGCGTCACCTGGTCCATCTGCGCCACGGCGCGGTTGATCTGGGTGACGCCCGCGGCCTGCTCGGCGCTGGCGGCCGCCACCTCCTGCACCAGCTCGGCGGTGCCCCGGATGGCCGGCACCAGCTCGCCCAGCAGGCGCCCGGAGCGCTCCGCCACGGCCACGCTGCTCCCCGCCAGCCCACCGATCTCCTTGGCGGCCGTCTGGCTGCGCTCGGCGAGCTTGCGCACCTCCGTCGCGACCACGGCGAAGCCCTTGCCGTGCTCCCCCGCCCGCGCCGCCTCGATGGCCACGTTCAGCGCCAGCAGGTTGGTCTGGTACGCGATCTCCTCCACGATGTCGATCTTCTCCGCGATCGTCCGCATGGCCGCCACCGTCTCCTGCACCGTGCGGCCGCTCTCGTCGGCGTCGCGGGCGCCCTGCACCGCCATCCGCTCCATGCGCCGCGAGTTGTCGGCGTTCTGGCCGATGGTGGCCCCCATCTCCTCCAGGCTCGCCGAGGTCTCCTCGACGGAGGCGGCCTGCTCGCTGGTGCCCTGCGAGAGCGAGCTGGCGGTGGCCGACACCTGCTCCGACGCCGCCGAGAGCGCGCTGGCCCCCGCCCGCACCTCGGCGATGGTGTGCGACAGGCGGCGCACCATGTCGGCGAAGGCGGTGCCCAGCACGTCGCGCTCGCCGCGCGGCGCCATCCGCACCGTCAGGTCTCCCCCGGCAATCTGCTCGGCCGCCGTGGCGATCAGCCGCTGGGACCGCACCATCTCGCCAAAGGCGTTGCCCAGCGTGTCGGACTGCGAGCGCGGCGCCACCTGCACCGACACGTCGCCGGCGGCAATGCGCTCCGCCGCCTGGGCCATGTCACGCTGCGACGCGGCCATCTCGCGCATGGCGGCCAGCAGGCGCCCCGTCTCGTCACGCGTGGCGCCGTCGATCCGCACCTCCGTGTCGCCTTGAGCGATGCGCTCCACCACGTGCACGGCGTGGCCCAGGGGACGGGTGATGCTGCGGATGATGACGGCCGAGCCGGCCAGGGTGGCCGCCACCAGCAGCAGGGTGAGCCCCACGCCCAGGTTGCGGGCCTCCTGGTAGTCGGTCAGGGACTGCGCGTTCAGCGAGTCGGCGGTGGCGTCGGCGTGCTGCTGCACCCGCGCCACGATGGCGTCGAAGCGGGCCGTGGGGTCGCGGTCGATGCCGCGCACCAGGCTGTCCACCGCGTGGGCAGACGCCGCGCTGCCGTCGTAGCGGTCCAGCGCCGCGTGGTAGCGCCGGCCCAGCTCGGCGTGGCTGGCGGCCAGCTCGGTCACGTCGGCGCTCTGCAGCCCCTGCCGGCCCAGCATCTGGCGCAGCGAGTCGAGCCCGGCCTGCACCTGCTTCTCCTGCGCGTCGAAACCCTCCGTGTACTTGGCCCGCTCGGCCGGGTCGCCGCCGCGCAGCAGGATGTTCTTCCACTCCTGCACCTGCACCTTGAAGCCCACCTGGGCGCTGCGGGCGCCGTCCACCGCCTCGCGCAGCTGCCGGGCGGATGCCAGGCTCTGGCGGCCCTGCTCCATCCCGCCCTTGAGCGAGCGCACGCTGAGGGTGGCGTAAGCCCCCACCAGCAGCGCGACCAGCCCCACCAGCCCGAACAGCCGGGCTCCGATCTTCAGGTTCGCGAGCATTTTCGTCCCCTCCTGGGGCGTCGTTGGTTCGGCGCGGGGGAAGGATGCGGACGCATCCCACGGCTCCTCGCGCGGTCGTTTATCCGGTCTCGCAAACGGGCATGGTTCTGAGCGCCTGAGGCCCGTTTTCTCCCCGCCGTCGTCCCGATGGACGGTTCTCGGGATCGCGCATCAGGTGGTGCGATCTGCCTGCTCCCGCGCGTTGCGGTGACCATCCGCCGATCCACATGCCTCTTCAAAAAAACGCGGATGGCCCCCTGCCGCGCTTCCATCCCTCTCCCGTTCCCGTGAGCCCCGGGGATCGTGCCTCGTCGACGGGCGCGCCGTGCCTCCGCTCACCACGGCCAGGCTTCACGTCGCGAACGCGGCGGATGCGGCACGAGAAAACTCCGTTGACTCCGTTGACTCCGTTGACTCCGTGTGAGGCCCCGTCTTTTCGCGGGTTCGTCAGCGCGGCGGCTGACACTGGAACTGCAGCTGCACCCGCAGCCGGCCCTCGTCCAGCCGGGTGCCGCGCGTCCCGCCGGCGCGGGCGTCGGCGACTTCGGTGGAAAGAAGGGTGTAGTCCACCTGCACCTTCAGGTCGTGTCCGTGCACGTACGCGTTGGCGAACGGCGTCACCTCGCGCACCCGGTCCATCGTCCTGTCCGCGTCGGGGTCCAGCCGGCCCACGCGCACGCCGCCCTCCAGCCGGGCGGGGATCACGAAGGCGCCCGCCTGCGCGTACCAGCCCCGGGCCTCGCGCCGGCCCAGCCCCGCCTGCCGCGGATCCACCGTGCGGCCGAAGAGCTCCGCGCTGGCCGACACGCCGCGCCAGCGCACGGCCGCGTCGGCGCCCAGGTGGACGATGCGCGCGTCGTCGCCCTCGTCCACCGTGCAGCCCTCGGCCGTGCAGGTGCGCGACGGCGGCTGCAGCCCCGCCGCGCCGTTCACCTCGTGCAGCCAGCCGCCGTTCAGGTTCCCGTTCACCCCGATGGAGAAGGTGAGGCGAGGCGATCCCTCCAGCGCGGGGCCGGCGTAGGGCACCGCGCCCAGCGGCGACACCGCGACGCGCGCGGCGAGCTGGTTGAAGCCGTCCTGCTGGCTGTTGCGGTTGTTCCCCTCGCCGTTGAACACGCCGGCGTAGTATTCCAGCCGCCCGCCGGCCGGAAGGCCCCACACCATCACCCCGTCGTCATCCCCCTTCGCGAACTCGTCCGACACCAGCGAGCGGTCGGCCAGCTGCTGCTGGAACGAGGAGGTGAGCTGCTGGCGGCCGAAGGGCACCTTGAACTTTCCCGCGCGCAGCTGCGCATCGGCCCCGTGCAGCCGCCAGTTGACGAAGGCGCGCTTGAGCGAGACGGACTGCCCCGCCAGCTCCAGCTGCACGTTGTACTCGAGGCGCGGATCGTACGCGAAGCCCTCCATCACCAGCCGGCCGCGGCGGATGCGCATCAGGCTGGTGGCCTGCGCCTGCGGACGCGTGCCCGTGGCGCCGCCGTAGAGCTTGGCGTCGGCGTCGCCGTCGGGCGCGCTGTGCTGGTAGAGGGTCTGCACCCGTCCGCTCAGCTTCAGCTTGAACGTGTCGGCGAGGACGGTGCGTCCGGTGTCGGCGGCCGCGGGACGGACCGTGGCGGCGAGCGCGAGGACCGCCAGCAGCAGTGCCGCGGGGAGTGAAGACGGCTTCATGGATGTGCGTCCGGTACGGGTTGGGGGGATCGATCGGGATGCGCGCCGTGAGAGGCGGCGCGGTCCAGCGCGCGGCGGACGAGCACGGGGACGTCCAGGATCAGCCCCACCCGCCCGCTGCCCAGGATGGTGGAGCCGGAGAAGCCGGCCACGCCGTCGAAGGCGGTGCCCAGCGGCTTCACCACGCTCTGCGTGGCGCCCAGCAGGGTGTCGACCACCAGCCCGGCGGGGCCGCTCTCGTGGCGCACCACCACCATGCTCTCGCGCCGCGGCGGCTCGCCCGGCAGCGCCAGGGCGTCGCGCAGGCGCAGGTAGGGGAGCGGGGCGCCGCGCAGGCTCACCACCCCCTCGCCCACGCCGTCGTGGCGCACGCGCGGCAGCTCCATGCACTCCACCACCGTCTCCAGGGGGACGATGAAGGTCTCCCCCCCGGACGCGAAGGCGAAGCCCTCCACCAGCGCCAGGGTGAGCGGGAGGCGCAGGGTGAAGGCGGTGCCCTCCCCCGGACGGCTCTCGATGGAGAGCGAGCCGCGCAGGGCCTCGACGCTGCGGCGCACCACGTCCAGCCCCACGCCGCGGCCGGAGAGGTCCGTCACCGTCTCGGCGGTGGAGAAGCCGGGCTCCAGGATCAGCCGGAACAGCTCGGCGTCGCCCATCCGCTCCGGGTCCGCCGCCAGCTCCAGCGCACGCGCGCGGGCGGCGATGCGGGCCCGGTCCAGCCCCGCGCCGTCGTCGCTCATGCGGACCACGATGCTGCTCCCCTCGTGGCGCGCCGTGAGCGTCACCGTGCCGCAGGGGTCCTTGCCGGCGCGGCGGCGCGTTTCCGGGGGCTCGATGCCGTGGTCCACGGCGTTGCGAACCAGGTGGGTGAGCGGGTCGCGCAGGTGCTCCACCACGCTGGTGTCCACCTCCACGTCCTCCCCCTCCACCACCACGCGGCAGAGCTTGCCGTTGGCGAAGGCCAGGTCGCGCACGGTGCGCAGGTAGGGGCGAAAGACG
>DASTVC010000504.1:0-3084 GCA_035759295.1 Longimicrobium sp.
GACGACGACTGGCTCACCATCCTGCTCCTCTTCCCTGGAAAGGTCATTCGGAAGCCCGCGCGGGCCGGCCCCCCGTGGCGAGGCCCGTGCGTCCCCCGATGTGCATCTCCCCCAGCACGCCTCCGGGAACGCGATGTCCCGAAGGCAGCGGTTTCAGGGGTACTCTACCCGGTGCGGCTCACGGCCGCCAGAACTGCCGCCTCACCCGCGGTGCGGGGCGAGGACGGAACCCTGGGAATCGCTGGTTGTCGCCGCGAAACACGCCCGCCGGATCAAGCTTTTTCTCCCATCACCGGCCTGCGCACTCCCGCGGGTCACCCCGCTCGAAACATACGACTTCGCCTAAATATGACTTGAAATGTCACTCCGGCGAATGCGACTGTCAACCCGCGATGGGCCTGCCCCGCGGTACGGACGCGCGGCATGGGAAGGGGTGGCTCGCGCGCCCCTTCCCATGCCGGCATATCCGGGTGCTATCCGTCCCTGCGCCGGCGGGCCTCCAGGCGGCGGGAGAGGGCGGCCTGACGGGTTCCGCCGCGCTCCTCGCCTTCTTCCACGGCCCCGGTCTCCGCGTTGCCCTGCAGCAGCGCGGCGAGCGAGCGGACGGTGGGACGCTGGAACAGCTCCACCACCGGCACCTCGCGGCCCATCTCCTGGCTCAGCCGCGCCTGCATGCGGATGAGCAGGAGCGAGTGGCCGCCCAGGTCGAAGAAGTTGTCCTCGGCGCCCACCTCCTCCACGCCCAGCAGGTCCTGCCAGAGCGCGGCGATGCGGGCCTCCAGCTCCGTCCCGGGCTTGAGCCGGCGACCCTCGTCCCCTGCCCCGGCCATGGGGGCCGGGAGCGCGCGGCGGTCCACCTTGCCGCTGGGGGTCACCGGCAGCGCGTCCAGCACCACCACGGCCGCGGGCACCATGTGGGCCGGCAGACGGCCCCGCAGGTGGTCCCGCAGGTCGCTGGAGATCGACGTCGCCGCATCCGTGACGACGTAGGCGACGAGTCTTCCTTCGCGGACGACGACGACGGCGCGCCGCACGGACGGATGCTCCGCGAGCACGCCCTCGATCTCGCCCGGCTCCACGCGGAAGCCGCGGACCTTGAGCTGCGTATCCACGCGGCCCAGGTACTCCAGCGTGCCGTCCGCCAGCCACCGCGCGCGGTCGCCGGTGCGGTACAGCCGCGCGCCCGCATCGGTCCCGAACGGATCGGGGACGAACGCCTCGGCCGTCAGCGCCGCGCGGCCCAGGTAGCCGCGGGCCAGCTGCGCGCCGCCCAGGCAAAGCTCGCCGGCGACGCCGACCGGCACGGGCTGGCCGGAGCCATCCAGCACGTACGCCCGCACCTGGTCCACCGGTCGTCCGATGGGCACCGTGGCGCCCGCTTCCGTCCCCGCGAACGAGTGGACGACGGAATCGATGCAGACCTCCGTCGGGCCGTAGAGGTTGATCACCTCGAGCCCGCCATCCGTCTCCAGCAGATCGATGGCGCGGGCCGCGAGCTCCGCCGGCAGCGCCTCGCCGCCGCAGAACAGGCGGCGGAGCGAGCGGGCGCCGGCCAGCGTCCCCGCATCCAGCAGCGCGTGGAGTAGCGACGGCACCAGCTGGAGGATCGTGATCCGCTCCTCGGCCACGGCCCGCGCCAGCTCGGCGGGGTCGCGGTGCGCCTCGGGACCGCCCACGACGAGCGTTGCCCCGGCCAGCAGCGGCGCCCAGAACTCCCACACGGACGCGTCGAAGGAGAACGGCGTCTTCTGGAGCACGCGGTCGTCCGCGGAGAGCGGATACGCCCGCTGCATCCAGGACATGTGCGCCGCAAGGGCCCGATGCGGCACGCCCACCCCCTTCGGCCGGCCCGTCGATCCGGACGTGTAGATCACGTACGCCAGGTGCTCCGGATCGACCGCGACGGAAGGCGCCTCGACACTCTCCGCGGCGACGGCCTCGAGCGCCTGCTCCAGGCAAAGCGTCTCGCCGGCGTGCGAGGGCAGACGGTCCAGCAGCCTCTGCTCGGTGAGGAGCAGGGGCGCGCCGGCATCCGTCAGCATCCAGGCCAGGCGATCGGCCGGGTAGCTGGGATCCAGCGGCACGTACGCGCCGCCCGCCTTGAGCACGCCCAGCAGCGCCACCACCAGCGCCGGCGAGCGCTCCAGGCACACGCCGACGTTCGTGTCCGGACCCACGCCCTTACGGCGCAGGTGGTTCGCGAGCTGGTTCGCCCGCGCGTCCAGCTCCGCGTACGTCAGCGTGCCGCCGACGAACGCGAGGGCGACGGCATCCGGTGTACGCATCGCCTGAGCGGCGAAGGCCACATGCACGGGACGGGCGTCCGCCTCGGCATCGACAAACGACGCCGCGCTCCACTCTTCCACCACGCGCCGCCGCTCGTCCGCGCCCAGCAGCGAGACGTCGGACAGCGCCTGGTCCGGATCGGCCGCCACCGTCGCCAACAGGGCGCCGAAGTGCTCCAGCATCCGGTCCACCGTGGATGCGTCGAACAGCTCCGTGCGATAGGCCAGCGACCCCGCGATGGTGTCCCCGGTCTCCGACAGGCCCAGGTCCAGGTCGAACTTGGCGGCCTCGGTGCTCGCGCCCAGTGCCTCGGCCTGCAGCGTGCCCAGCCGCAGCGCCTCGCGGGCGTTGTTCTGCAGCGAGAACATCACCTGGAAGAGGGGCGTGTGGCTCAAACTGCGCTCCACCTTCAGCTCCTCGACCAGCTTCTCGAACGGGATGTCCTGGTGCTGATAGGCGCCCAGCGTGGCCTCGCGCACCCGGCCCAGCAGCGCGCGGAAGCTCGGCGCGCTGCCGATGTCCGCCCGCAGCACCAGCGTGTTGACGAAGAAGCCGATCAGCCCTTCCGTCTCCAGCCGCGTGCGCCCGGCGATGGGCGTGCCGACGGTGACGTCGTCCTGCCCGGAGTACTTCGCGAGCAGGAGCTGCCACGCGGCCAGCAGCGTCATGAAGAGCGTGGCGCCTTCCCGCCGAGACAGCGCCGTGAGCGCCGCGGCCGTCGTGGCCGGCACCCGGAACGGGCGCCGTCCGCCGGCTTCGCCCTGCACCGTGGGGCGCGGGCGATCGGTGGGCAGCTCC
>DASTVC010000505.1:0-8918 GCA_035759295.1 Longimicrobium sp.
GAAGGAGAAAGAAGGCCTCATGCTCATTCTCATACTGAATCCGGAAAAAGAGCACCGATAAAGCGGACGGTGTCATTCTGAGAGAGGCGCGCGCTCCGTTCCTTCCAGTCGCACCCTTGCCGGTGCGCCGACCGAAGAATCTTTACGATGGGCGCACAGTCCTGTCGGCTACGTCGGTCCCGGCGCGAGACCCGCCCGTTTCCGACAGAGATTCTTCGGTCGGCGCACAGGTCCTGGGGCGTGAGGACGGTTTTGCGCGGCGCCTTCCTCAGACTCAGAATGACAGCGACCTTCTAACGGAGTGGGATGCGGAACCATCTCGCCATCGAACGCATTATCTCGGGCGATGTAAGGGGCCTCATGCGATTCGCGAAAGACGATGGAAACGAGAGAGCTGAGCAGAGACGCGGTCGTGGACCAGTTGCGCGCGCGGGGCGTGCGGGAGGGCGGGGTGCTGCTCGTCCACACCTCCTTTCGCGCCGTGCGGCCGGTGGAGGGCGGGCCGCAGGGGCTGATCGAGGCGCTCCATGCCGCGCTGGGTCCGGACGGGACGCTGGTGATGCCGTCATGGACGGGCGATGATGAGGAGCCGTTCGATCCGGTGGCGACTCCTGCGTCGGCGGACCTGGGCGTGGTGGCGGACACCTTCTGGCGGATGCCCGGCGTAATCCGCAGCAACCATCCGTTCGCGTTCGCCGCGGCCGGCCCGCGGGCGGCGGAGATCACCGCCGACCCGCTGCCGCTTCCGCCCCACATCCCGGCCAGCCCCGTCGGCCGCGTGCACGACCTCGGCGGCCAGGTTCTGCTTCTGGGCGTGAACCACGACGCCGACACCACGCTGCACCTGGCCGAGCTCCTCGCCGGCGTCCCATACCGCCTGCCGAAGTCCATCACCGTGCTGCAGGACGGCTGCCCCGTCCGCGTGGAGTATGGCGAGAACGACCACTGCTGCGCGCGCTTCGCCCTGGCCGACGCGTGGCTGCGGGAGCGTGGCCGCAGTCGGAGGGTCGCGTCGGCCATGCGGAGGCCCGGCTGATCCGCGCGCGGGACATCGTCGCCGTCGCGCTGGAGCGCCTGGCGGATGATCCGCTCATCTTCCTCCATCCGGCCGGCGAAGGATGCGAGGAGTGCGACGAGGCAAGGGCAAGTACGGTGGATTGATCGCCTGATGATTTGGAGGCGGAATCCAGGGTCATCCGTCAGAATCATCACACGAGTGTCATTCCGAGGCCCGGCCGCACCGCCGCCGTTCCCTCGCGCGAACCGTTGCAGGGCCGAGGAATCTACCGTCGGCGATCACGAGGGCGGATGCGGCGGCCCGCTCCGGACGTGCGGTGGCACGGGCGCTGGACAGGGCTGGTTCTCCGCTGGCGGAACAGGCCACCAGGAAACGGAGAGTAGATTTCTCAGTCGCGCGCTGGGTTCGTCGCAGGGACAGATTCGCGCGGCGCTCCTTCGAAATGACAAAATCGGGAAGGGGCGCTGAAATCATGCGGATGGTCGGCAAAATCCACGGCGTGGGGTTGACATCCGTTTCCGGCTTGCCTAACCTCCGAGTGCGCCCGGGAGCGGTTCCCGGGGGCGAGCACGCGCGATCGGATCGAGACGAACATGCACGTCCGCATCTCCACCGCCTGTTGTTGTCGCTGCGCTTCTCCGCGGGAGAGCCGGGTGGACGCGCGCGCGTGGTGGTGAACGCGTAGATCGAACGGAGAACCGTCGGTCGTCCAAGCCGGCCCTCCCCGCTCGGGAGGGCTTTTTTGCGTCCTGATCCCAACGTTTCCGCTGACCGACCGATGAACCAGACCGCGCCGCTCGCCACCTGTCCGTGCTGTGGATGCCGCCCGCCCCCGGGAGATGCCGGGGTGTGCGCGTCCCCGCGGCGCGCCACCTGACCAGACGAAACGGACCGGCCCCGCGCCGGTCCCTTTCCGAACCGGCCCTCTCCCTGATGAGACGGCCGGTTTTCTTTTGCCCCACACCGACGCGGCGCGACCGCGTCCGGAGCGAACATGAGTCTTCTTGTGATCCTGAACCTGGCCGCGTTCGGCCTCGTGGTCGCCTTTCTCGCGCGGCGGCGGCGGGGCGGGGCGCCGCTTTCCAGCACGGTGCTGATCGGCCTGCTGGCGGGGGTGGCGCTGGGCGCCGCGCTGCAGGCGGCGTACGGGCACGGGCACCCCGTGGTCGCGGCCACCATCGACTGGGTGGGCGTGGTGGGCGGCGGCTACGTGCGGCTGCTGCAGATGATCGTGATGCCGCTGGTGCTGGTGTCCATCCTTTCCGCCGTCACCCGGCTGGACGACGCGCGGTCGCTGGGCCGCATCGGCAGCGGCGTGCTGGGCGTGCTGATGTTCACCACCGCCGTCTCCGCGGCGATCGGCATCGGCGTGGCGCGGCTGTTCCGGCTCTCCGCGCACGGGCTGGTGCAGGGCGCGCGCGAGCTGGAGCAGGGCGCCGCCATCCAGGCGAAGGCCGGCGACGTGGCCGGGCTGGACGTGCCGCAGCTGCTGCTCTCCTTCATCCCCACCAACCCGTTCGCCGACCTGGCGGGTTCGCGGCCCACCTCCCTCATCGGCGTGGTGATCTTCGCGGCGCTGCTGGGGTTCGCGGCGCTGGCGCTGCGGCGCGAAAGCCCGGAGCTGGGCGGCCGCGTGATCGACGCCATGGACGCGGTGCAGAAGCTGGTGACGCAGCTGGTGCGGATGGTCATCCGCCTGACCCCGTACGGCGTGCTGGCGCTGATGACCAAGGTCGTCGCGACTTCCAATCCCGCCGACATCGTGCGGCTGGGCGGGTTCGTGGCCGCGTCGTACGTGGGGCTGGGGCTGATCCTCCTGGCCCACGCGGCGCTGCTGGCGCTGGCCGGCATCAACCCCGTGCGGCACTTCCGGGAGGTGTGGCCGGTGCTGACCTTCGCCTTTTCGTCCCGATCGAGTGCGGCGACAATCCCGCTGAACGTGGAGGCGCAGACCAGCCGCCTGGGCGTGCCGCCCGCCATCGCCAACTTCGCGGCGAGCTTCGGCGCCACCATCGGGCAGAACGGGTGCGCGGGGCTGTATCCGGCCATGCTGGCGATGATGATCGCGCCCAGCGTGGGGATCGACCCCACCGCGCCGCAATTCCTGGCCACGCTGGTGCTGGTGGTGACGCTGGGCTCGTTCGGCATCGCGGGGGTGGGCGGCGGCGCGACCTTCGCCGCCATCGTGGTGCTTTCCACGCTGGACCTGCCGATCGCGCTGGCGGGGCTGCTGATCTCCATCGAACCGCTGATCGACATGGGCCGCACGGCGGTGAACGTGAGCGGCGCCATGACGGCCGGAGTGGTCACCAGCCGCCTCCTGGGCAAGACGGAGGCGGCGCCGGCGCCCGGATCGGCGCACCCCGCGCCGCGGCCCGCCTTTGCGCGTGGCCGGCGGGGGATCGTGGGGGCGCGATAGGGAAAGGGGAATCGATCAGCGAATCCGTCGATTTCCGCACACCGGAAGTCACCCGTCCAGTTCCGGCGTTCGCGCGAGCCCGGAACGCATCAAGGAGAATGCGGAAGGACCGGGGGAGGACGCGGATGAATCTCCCGCGTGCGTCCTCCCTGGTTCCTCCCCACCCGCCGCGGACCCCCAGGCGGGCACCGGCCACCGCATCCTCCCCGACCTCCACCCTCCCCTTTCACGGCAACGTTTCGATACACACGCGATACGGTACGTACCACCCGCGCGTCCCATCCATCGCCCCATCTCCAGCCGCGACGCCGAAATCCGCGCGGTGCGCCGATTGATCAGGGGAGGGCGTCAATCCGCGAACGATCAGGCGGTTCATGCTTTCCCCCCTTTGGATGGAGCGGCGACGATGGACGAACGGGATCAAGGACAGCGGTGGTCACGCCGCCAGTTCCTGGAGGCGCTGGCGCTGACGGGCGGCGCGGCGGTGCTGTATCCCACCGGCGAGGCCGTGGCCGACGTACCCCCGCCCGCGGCTGGCGAAGACGACGTGGGGCAGGGGCGCAGCGTGCTGGTGCTGGGCGCCGGCGTGGGCGGGATGGCGACGGCGATCCTGCTGATGCGCCGCGGCTTCAGCGTCACGCTGCTGGAGGCGCAGGGGCGCACCGGCGGGCGCAGCCACACCCTGCGGCACGGGGACAGGGTGATCGAGGTGCGCAACGGCGTGCGCGAGGAGCAGGTGTGCCGCATGGACGAGGGGCTGTACTTCAACGCCGGCCCCGGCCGCATTCCGCAGCACCACACCACCATCATCCGCTGGTGCCGCGAGCTGGGCGTGGCGCTGGAGCCGTACATCATGGAAACGCGCGCCAACCTGTTCCAGACGCCGGACGCGTTCAGGCAGGCGCCCGTGCAGAACCGCCAGGTGGCCAACGACACGCGCGGGTGGCTGGCGGCCATGCTGTACCGACTGGCGCCGCAGGTTCCCGGGGTCGACGCGGCCGTGCTGCGTGAGCTGCTGCTTACGTTCGGCGCCCTGAACGCCAAGGAGCACCTGGGCGAGTACCTGGGCTCCTCGCGCTCCGGCTATACGGACCCGCCGGGGGTGGAAAGCCCCGGGACCATCCGCGAGCCCCTGTCGCTGGAGCAGCTGCTGCGGTCGCGGTTCTGGGACCACAAGTTCTACCAGCCCGAAGAGTGGGAGTGGCAGCCCACGCTCTTCGAGCCGCGCGGCGGGATGGACATGATCGAGCGCGCCCTGGCCCGGCAGCTGGGCGGCCGCATTCGCCTGAACCGCCAGGTGGTGCGGGTGGAGACGATGCCCGGCCCCATTCCGCTGGTGCGGGTGACGCACCGCAACGCCGCCACCGGCGCCGACCAGCAGCAGATGACGGCGCACTTCTGCGTCAGCACCATTCCGCTTCCCATCCTGGCGCGCACGGACAACAACTTCAGCGCGGACTTTCGCCGGGCCATCGCGGCGGTGCCGTTCGCGCCCACGTGCAAGGTGGGGTGGCAGGCGGATGCGCGGTTCTGGGAGGAGGACGACCAGATCTACGGCGGCATCAGCTACATCGACCACCCCATCACCCAGATGTGGTACCCGTCATCGGACTTCTTTTCGCGCAAGGGCGTGCTGACGGGCGCGTACAACTACGACGCGGACGCGGTGGCGTACGGCCGCATGGCGCCCGCGCAGCGGCTGGAGAACGCCGCCGCCGGCGCCACGCTGCTGCACCCGCAGTTCGGCCGCAGCGTGCCGCGTGACCGGGGGATCACCATCGCCTGGCAGAACGTGCCGTTCCAGGAGGGCGGCTGGTCCGACTGGAAGCCCGAGCAGGTGGATGAGTACAACCGGCTGCTGTGCCCCGAGGCCAACGTGTTCTGGGTGGCGGGCGACCAGATGTCGTACCTTCCCGGCTGGCAGGAAGGCGCGGCGCTCTCGGCGCGGTACGTCACGGAGCGCATCTCCGGGCCCGCGCACCTGCTGGGTGCGCCGCGGCCCCGCGTGCGCCGTGCGCCCGACGCGCGCGCCGTGGTGCAGGGCCATCGGCAGTAGCCGCGCCGCGGATCCATCGTACGGGTCTGCCAGAGAGCCCCCGCCGGCACGGTGCCGGCGGGGGCTGTTCTCCGCTGAGGTGACAGATCCACGGATGAGCCGACGCAAGGGGCCGACGTGGCTCCACCCGTCAGACGATCTCCTTCTCCAGCTTCCGGGCGATCCGGGCGATCTTCTGACCCCACTTCTCATCCGTGGCATACTTCACGTTCATCCCGTACTTCTTGTCTCCCCGGCAGGGCTTCTGCCGAAAGTGCACGCCCGTCGGCGAAAGGTATCGCTCGTGGATTTGGGTTCATCGCGGATTTCGTTGCACGCATCGCGGGAAGTGGTTGCGGGTTTACCATGCGCGACACCGTGTCCTGCACGTCGGCAGTCACGGGTCGCACCGGGCTTTTCTGGGGATGTCGGGAACGGCAGGCGGACCGAAGCGCGGCAGGGGGCCATCCGCATTTTTTCTGGAAACCCCTTTCCCGCCGCAGCGCCCCGCGATCCACCATTCCGGCTTCACCCGATGCGCGATCCCGCGAACCGTACCCTCGCGCGAACCCCGGCGGGAACGCCCTGGCCTTCGCGCGGGCCGGGGCTTCGCAAGATCGCGCATCGGGTGTTCGTGAAGGGCGGCTCCGGCGCGCTTGCGGGGACGTCGGAGCAGGGGTTGGGGACGTGGATGGCGGGATAAGGTATCTGCCAAAAAACGCGGATGGCCCCCTGCCGTGCGTCCATCCCTCTGCCGTTCCCGACGCGTCCACGCACGTGTGGAGCAACCCCCATCCGCCGCCGTGCCCTGACACCCTTCCACTGCATCGCGGGTCATCCCGCCACGGAGGGTGACGCGCACTTTCCGGTGGCTGCAGCAGGATGCCGTGCGAAAAAACGCTCCCGGTCCTGCAGAGGGACCGGGAGCGTCGATTTCGCGGGATGGGCTCAGGCCAGCTCAGCTCGCCCCGGCGCCGGCGGCCATCAGCTCGTCGGCGTTGTCTTCCGTGGGCGCCAGCGTGTCCATGAAGCTGCTGACGGAGAACAGCGCGTTCCCCGCGCCCGGCGGGCCGTAGCCGGGAGGCGGCTGCAGGCCGTGCTTCTCCAGCGTCTCGCGGTAGACTTCCAGCAGGCGGATGTGGTACTCCAGCGGCGCGCCCTCGGGGTTGTCCTTGCCCAGCGGCGTGGCCGGCTCCGGGCACCACGTCGTGAACCGCGGCGTCACTCCGCGCGACATGAAGTAGTCCAGCCCTTCCGCCGTGGAGCGGATGGCCTCGTCCACCGTCGCGAACCCGAACGGCTGCGCCATCTCCACGCCGGCCACGAAGTTGGGGATCACGTAGCGCGCCCCGAACACCTCCGCCGCGTCGAAGATGCGCCGGTGCCACTCTTCGCGCCCCACGTAGCGCTCCTTGCCGGGGCAGATGATCTCGAACAGCCGCTTGTCCCACACCTCGTAGTTGGGGTGGTAGATGCGGATGCCGTAGTCCTTGAAGCGCTGCACGTCCTCCTTCGGCAGCGCCTGCGCCACCACCTTGCCGATCCACCGGCCGGGGAAGCGGTCCTCGATGGCCTCGGCGTAGCGCCCGTAGAAGTCCGCCTCCGCCAATCCATCCACCTTGCTCGTCACGCTGCCGCCCGTGAGCGTGTAGGCATGGCTCACGCGGGCCGTATCGAACTGGTCGATGATGGCCAGCGCCTCCAGCACCTCGTCGATGGGCTTGATGCCGGTGTACGGACGGCCCGCCTGCTTGTGCTGGCGCCAGTTGTGGTTGATGTCGCAGTACTGGCACTCCTCCTTGGCGCCGAAGTACTGGCACATGCGGAATACGGTCAGGTAGATGAGGTACCCCCACTGGATGGTGGGCGCGATCTCCATCACCTGCTTGCCGTTGCTGAGCGGATGCCGGTAGTACTCCGGCATGGGCGGCAGCCCCACGTCGGCGATCACGCGGCCGTCCAGCGACAGCGTGAGCGCCCCGCCCTCGCCCCGCGCCACGCGGTACGGCGAGTCGGGGTTCATCCGCACGGAGACGATGGTGCGCCGCAGACCGTACGGCCCGCCGGTAAGGGCGATCTCCTCGGGCGGCCGCCGTTTGGCCGCGTTCCCCAGCTGGGTCAGCGGCTTCTGGTCGAACGAGAAGATGAAGTACGACTTGGGCTTTACCTCGCCCTCCAGGTTGTCCGTAAGCGCGGAGTCGTCGAACGACATCCCCGTGCGCAGCAGGTCTTCCTTGAAGACGGCTTCGCGGGGGATGTGGGGAAAGCGGGCCATGAGCCCTTCGACCAGCGCGGTGCGATTCTCCATGTATGCTTCAGCGTGCTTCGTGACGCGTCCGAGGTGAATGCAGCGCCTGAATTTAGGGGATTTGCAGGCGGATGGACAGCCCACCACGGGTTGAAACCCGTGGCTGGAAATGCCATAAGCCCCGTCTCGGCTCGCTGGCGCTCGCCGAATGGGGCTTCAACCGCTCGTGCAGGCGCGCCTCGCGCGCCGTAGATCGCACGGATTCGTTCGAACCCGCACCGCCATCCCAGGCGCGCCGGCCCACGAGGATTCGAGCAGGTGAAGCCCCGTTCGGCGAGTGTAACGAGCCGAGACGGGGCTTATGGCCGTTCTAGCCGCGGGCTTTAGCCCGTGGTGGGCGTGGTGGCGGCGGTATCCGCGGATGCCCCGGAATCCCGCAATCCACCCAGCCGCTCCGCCAGCAGCGCGGGATCCGCGTAGGTGTCCAGCCCCAGCCGCAGCGTATGCGACGGGAGCAGCGCGGTCTCGCGGAGCAGGGCCAGCACGCGCGGGGCGCAGCCGCGGTCGGCGAGCAGCCAGGGCGATTGACGCAGCAGCGCGGCCAGCGCGTCGCCGGCGCCGGCCGGGCCCAGCGCCGTCGGCTCGTCCGCTTGGATGCCGGGAAAGAGCAGGCCGGCCAGCGGGGCCGTGCGCCGCCACGCGCCGGGAAAGCGATCCATCGCGTCCGTGGTGCCGCGGACGCGGTGCACCACGCCGTCCTCGTATCCCTCGTCCAGGTGAAAGGGGCGGGGAAGGCCCTCCACCGCCAGCCGCCCGTGCGTATCGCGGTGCAGCACCACGTGGTCGTCGGACAGGTAGCTCCACCCGGCGCGCAGCAGGTTTACCGTGGTGGTGCTCTTGCCCACGTGGGTGTCTCCCACCAGCAGCCACGCACCCCCGCCCGGCGGCACCACCGCCGCCGCGTGCACCAGCGCGCGCCCCATCCGCCCCAGCAGCAGCGCGCAGGCCAGGCTGGCCGCGTAGTACAGCGGCCACGCCACCGCGCCCGGCTCCGCGTCGCCGGGCGCGCGCAGCTCGGCCACGCCGGCGCGCAGGTCCACCGCGGCGTGCACGCCCGCGGGGCCCAGCATGAGCGCGCGGTCGCCCTCCACCCACGCCTGCACCGTCCCCAGCTCGATCGTCCGCTCCCCCGCGGGGC
>DASTVC010000506.1:0-8502 GCA_035759295.1 Longimicrobium sp.
GGGGTCGGCCCATTCCGGGTCGGCCCCGCGCCGCATTTCACCCGAACGGAGATCGCCATGAGCGAAACCCAGGCTCCAACCGGCCTCATGCAGGCCATCGCACCCGCCGTGAAGCGCCGACCGATCCAGATCATCGTCTCAGAGGGGGCAAACGGCGCGCTTCACCTCGTGTTCCAGCCGATCCGGATCGACGACAAGGAGGACGGCGAGGTCGCGCGCGGGTTCAGCATCGAGGCTTCGCCCGAGGAGCTGGACGCCGACCTCCCCCAGCACCTGGCCGAGCACTGGGTGCCCGCGCGCATGGGGCTGCAGAGCGTGGTGGACCAGATCAAGAACGCGGCGGAGCAGACCCGCCAGGCCACCGTCGCGAAGGCCAAAGAGGGCAAGGGCGGCGGTGGCAAGAAGTCGGGGGCGCCGGCTGACGCGGGCGCCCAGACCACGATCCTCTCGCCCCCGGCCGCCGGTACCGCGCCGCAGCCGGCGTCTCCCGCCGCACCCGCCGGGAGCGCGGACGAAGTGCCCGCCGCCGCCGAGCCGGCCACCGACCCGGACGCGGAAACCGCGCCGGCGGCGGTCCCTGCCGGCGAGGAACCGGTGCCGGCCCCCGATGCGCCCTCCACTCCACCCGTCGCCGCGGCGACGGATTCCGAGCCGGTGCCGTCCGCGGCCGCCGACGTCGTCAGCGATCTCTTCGAATAGCGCCTTCGCCATAGAGGCGAACACCCACAACTCCAACCTGCAAACAGCACATGGCGACACAAGCAGCCACCCGGGCGCCTGGACGCGCGCCGACCCCGGCGCCCGCACGCGCACGGACCCAGCCCCGCGCGCTCGTCCGAATCTGGATGTTCAACGGCGTCACCCTCCAGGACCCCTTCCCGGGACGGCCCCTCGAAGCGGTGCGGAGGGTCCACGCCACCCAGTACTCCGCGATCACCAACGCCAAGATCGACGGACCCGAGTACCGCGGGAACGAAGAGGTCTACACGTACCGCATCGAGGCCGGGGTGAACGGCTGACATGCTCGCCCACGTGCTCAACCATGGATGTGGCCAGCCCGGCCACCTGGCCCCGCGGGGCCCTCCGGGGCTCCCCCCGCTCCGCGGGGTTCCGCTGGAGCTCGGCGTTTACCAGTCCCAGTCAGGGCTCGTCGAGCTCGCAACGGCAATGGTTCGGAACGGAGTCGCGAGCTCCGACGACTGGGACCCGGGGAACCCCGCCCCGGGCCGCATCATCGAGCGGGCCGTCGAGCGGACGGTGAGCCGCATCAACAGACGCGTGCCGGACGCGCTGCCCATCAGCGCGTTCGTCCGCCCGTGGAGTGAAGTCCTGGAAGAGCTCTTCGTCGAGGATGCCCCCGGGGAGCAGCGGTGGGTGCTCGGACTCGACAGCGACGACACCCACCGCCTCCGCGTGGGACCGCTACTCGCGGTCCTCGGAGAGGAAGCCGCCGCGCTCGTTCTCAGCCGGCTGATGCGACACACCCCGCTGTGCATGGAGGGCCCGGAGGACCTGGAGTGGATTATCGACGGCTGGCTCCAGGCGGCCACCGAGGAGGGATCTACATCGCAAGAGATCGCCCAGCGCGCGAAGTCCGCAACGCGGCTTGGCAAGCGAATCGACCGGCTCCTGACCAGCGGTTACGCCCTGCCGCTCGGGGTGCTCCCCCTCTGCCGCATCCGCCGCCTGCTGGGGATGCTCGAGACCCTGGCGAGGACCGCCCCCGAAGCAAACGCGACGGCCTGGCAAGAGACGGACGGAGTCGAATGGGGCCTTCCGCACCCCGTTCTGCATTTGATCTGGGACCGGGGCTGCGCCCTCGACCACGCCGTTGACGAAGCGGAGTGCATCAACGGCCAGGACGGGTCGCATCCCATGCCCCAGCAGATGTGGCTGCTCGACCCCCGGGACGCGGATGATGCCGCCCGCACGTGGAGCCGGTGGGTGCACGCGCTGAGGCAGGTCAGCGTCACGACCCGACTGCTTCACGCGCTGGAACAGCTCACGGAGAAGCACAGCCCATCCCCATGACCGACGAAGAATGCCTCCTACAGGAGCTCGACCGCTGGCAAGACCCCGAGTACGTGCCCGAGGGCCAGGCACACATCCTCGCGGCCGTCCAGTCTCCCGAGCACCAGAACCTGGGGTCGCGGTTTCGCCGGGCGCTCAAGAGCGCGCCGGTACGCCCACCCGACCTGCCGATCCCGGCCCCCTGTTAGCGCAGGGCCCTGCCCCGCGGCTCCCCTCCCTCAGCGGCGTACCTCTCCACATCAACCCTCATCCGCCCGAAGTCGAGCAGCACCTCGCGCGCCTCACCGCGCCCCTGGTCCGGGCGGGGATCCTGACGATGCGCGACTGGCGCGCGCCTGAGCAGGTACCGAGCGGCCTTCTGCGCGAAGGATGGCGTCGGCGCATCCGCGCCGCCGTCCGCGGGGCGCCGGACGGGATGAACATCCATCTCGGGTTGCAACCGTGGTCGATGATGCTGGACGGCGCCACGGAGGAAGTCCACGCGCGGGACAAACCCAAGCTCGCGATCACCGTCGACGCGGGCATCTGCGCGGTCGCGGCGCTCGACACCGTCCGAGCCCACTGGGGAGATACGGCAGCGCGCGTGGTGGCGACCGCGCTCCGGCGCGGGCTCGGCCGCGTGATCAACGTCTGGGATCCCGACGACATCGAGTGGGTCGCCGAGTGGTGGCAGGACAGCATGGAGATCTACTGCGACGACGCCGACGCCGAGGAGAAGAAGCTCGAAGAGGCCCGCATCCAGGACTTTGCCAGAGCTCAGGAGAGCGTACGCGCGGCCTATCTGAACCTGTCCACCAGGACGGAGCTGTCGGAGGCGCTGAAGGCGTTGCCGCCGGGCCGCATCCGCCGGAGCGCGGCGGCGCTCATCAGCGAATCACGGCGACCGCGCCGCCTGTGGCCGAGCCGCGCGTGGGAGAGGATCAAGACAGGCGAAGAGGGCTATGAAACCGCCGCCGTCCTGCTCACCCGGTCCGCGAACGACGCGGTGCGGCACGCCTACGACGAGATGCAGGAGCAGTCGATGAACTCCGGCTATTCCTCTCCCGAGCACGGTGTGCTGCTGCTGGACACCAGCACACCGGCACGCCTCACGACAACGCTCCGCCAGCTCCATCGCGTGCTCCGCACCTTAGCCTGGGGTGAGCATCTGGTGCACGCGGTACTCGACCTCGAAGACAAATCCTGATGATCCACACCTCAGTGCGGACCGGCAGCTCGCTGGACCTTGAACTCCGCGAAGTGGCGTTCCTGGTCTACACGAACGGCGGTCACGGACCGGAGACGACCTACGTGGAGGTGCGCCCGATCGTCCAGGGTGCCAACGGTCCCGAATACGGAGCGGGCCGTCCCGCGGACGCCGCGTACATCACCCGGATGCTCCAGCGCGACACCCCAGCGAGACTCAGCCTTGTGGACAAAAGGCTGATTGCCGTCAGCGAGGACGAAGCTGCGTGGTGGGCCCCCGCGGGGCGGCAGGCGCCGTTCTTCACCCGGACCGGAGCGATGGGCAAGCACAGCGGCAAGGCGGTGTCGATGCCGGCGCTGATCTACCACGTCCGGAACCGCGTGCTGCGAGTCCGGGCACTCGCCTGCCGCGGCCGGCCGGGTCCGAACACACCGCTCTACGTCGCACCGCTCTGGAACATCTACCGGAACGGGACCCTGTGCATGGGCAGCATGCCCGTGCCCGAGGGTCCGCCCGCGGACCGCATCGACGCGTGGGAACGGGCGTTCTGGGACTCGGCGTTCACGGTCCCGCACGACGCCCGCGTGTGCGCACACCCGAAGGGATACCCTGAGATGCTGAAGGAGCTGCGGAAACTGCCCCGCTTTCCGAGCCGCTGGCTCGTCCCCAGCAAGGAGCGCCTGGAGCAATGGCTGAACAGCAAATGATTCATCGCCTCAACCCGCGGCTCCTCACGGGACCGGTGCGCATGCTGGTGGTCGGCTGCGGCGGGACGGGCGCGGCCTTCTCGACCTCGCTCCCCTACCTCCACCAGTCCATGCGCGCACTCGGTCATCCGGGCGGCCTTGAAGTCACGCTCGCAGATGGCGATGCAGTCTCGGAGAGCAACTGCGTGCGCCAGCCGTTCAACGTCAATCACGTCGGCCGCAACAAGGCGGAGGCGCTGATCACCGGGATCAACCACTTCTGGGGGCTTTCGTGGCGCGCGATCCCGCGGTTCATCCAGCCCGACGACCGGCTTACGGGATTCGACATCGTGGTAGGCTGCGTCGACAGCCGGGCGTCACGCGCCCTGCTGGCGAAGCTGACTTCGGCTGCCTACGACGTTCGGTACTGGCTGGATGCCGGCAACGGACCGGCTTTCGGCCAGGTAGTGCTCGGGGAACCGAGCCGGCACGGAGTTGCCGGCGTCCGCCTGCCCACGGTCGACGAACTGCTTCCCGACACGGTGCGCCCGGGGCCGGAGGACAACCAGCCGTCATGCTCGGCCGTGGAGGCGCTGACCCGCCAGGCGCCGTTCACCAACCACGTGTTAGCCCACCACATGCTCTTCCTGCTGGGCCAGCTCTTCCGTCGCGGCGAGCTCACGCACCACGGGATGTTCCTGAACCTGGAGCGCGGCGAGGTAGAGCCGATCCCCGTGGATCCCGCACAGTGGGAGGTCATGAAAGCCGTCCCCGCGGAGCCGGTGCGGGGTACCAAACGGAGCCGCCGTCGCACCCGCGATGTCGCGGCACTCCCCATGGCGGCCTGATCAGGATGAGCATCCCCCTCGACACCGGCGACCGCGTGGCATGGACGGAACATGACCGCGGAATCATCGTGGCGGAAGATCCGGGCGAGCCCGGGATCAACCGTCGCTTCACCGTAGCCGTGTGGACCAGCTCCGGCTTCTCCGGACACGTGACGCGGGTACCGGCAGCGCTGCTGCATCGCACCACCCGTGTAGCGCCGCAGCCACGGCCCACCCGCGGAATCGCCGATGGACGCGCCTGAGTCGCGGGATAGCCAGAATGCCGGACGCGTCCGCGTCATTCTGCAAGCGGTCCTGCAGAAAGGCGGACGCCGGCAGCTGCTGGTTCTCGGCCTGTTCGCCGTGCTCGTCGTCACGGCCGGACGTGGCGGAAGCCGGGCCTCCTCACCCGAGTCAGCGGCACCGGTCGCACGTTCGGTGCGCGCCCAGAACCCGACTACCGGAGCGGAGATGGCGGTTGCCTCGCTCTCCCGCGAGTCGCCCGAGGCTGTCGCGCTCGACAACCTCCTTGCGCGCTACGATGTGCTGATCCGGCTGCTCGAATCCCGCACCATCGAAGACCCAGAAGCTCCCGCCCCCGCGCTTGCCGAACTGCGCACCATGCGGGCACGCCTCTACGAAGCATCGCGGCGCGCGATCCAATCAACCGCGCCGCGTGGCACCCCTCTGGACTAGGGCGTACACGAGTAAACACATACGACAGGGCCGGCGGCGACGCCGGCCCTGTCGCATTTCGTCTCCCAGCGCACCCCGCTCGCCGTCCCTCCCCCGCCGGTGGGCGGGGTCGCCGTCGCCCGCAGCGCGCCGGCGGGAGAAGGAGACCTGCGCCCGGTGCCCCACAGCGCGGACTCGCCGCCGCCCTCCGGGAAAACGCCGCACCCGCTCCCCACATGCAATTCGAAATCTTTCGCAGCGCGACCCCCGTGGCCGCTGGCCAGCCGGTGGCAGCAACGCCACTGGCGGCACCCCACCTGGGAGCCGAGGAGCCACGGTCCGCGCGAGACCTGGTGTACGCCCTTCTCGCCGCGGCGGCAAGCGCGCTTCCATCCGGCGCGCCGTTCCGCACCGCGGCCGAGGCAGTAGCCTGGGGCGGCGAGGTCCTGGGGCTCCCCTACCCCGGCGGAGGCTGGACGCTGGACGACGTCTATGATGCCGTCGAAGGCGCAGCGCACCACCGCCTGGCCGGGGCGTTCGACCACCTGCCGCTGGGAGAACGGATCCGTGCCGCAGCCGAGCGCGAAACGGAGTGGTTTCACGGTCGCGCACTGACAGAGCAGGCCCGAGCAGAAGCGCAGTTCTCGACGCCGCTGCCGATTGCGGAGGGTGCCGCAGCCGTCGTCGCCGCGGCGCGCGTCCACAGCGTACTTGAGCCCTGCGCCGGGACAGGCAGCCTCGTACGGCCGCTACTCCATCGCCCGAGGATGCAGCTGTTCCTGAACGAGCCGGACCCACGGCGCAGGGACATCCTCCTGTGGCTCGGCTTCAAGCCGACGGATCGGGACGCGCTGCGCCTGCCCATGGAACGAGTACGCTTCGACGCGGTGCTGTCCAACCCGCCGTTCGGTGCGATGAACCGCGGCAGGGGCGGGCGCGGCGCCACCGAGTTCGCCGCAACGAACATCGCTCAGCGCTTCGCCGCCGCCCACCTCCGGAGCCTCCGCCCGCATGGCCTCCTGGTCGCGCTGCTCCCCGCCAGCACGCTTTCGGATGCCGGAGTCGAATTCCGCCGCTGGATCGAGCAGCACCACACGCCCCTGCTGTACCTGGAGTGCCCCGAGGGTTCGTACCGCAGTCGCGGCGCCCTGCGCGACGCCATGCTGCTGGTGGCACGGCAGGGTAAGGCCGCAGACAGCGCCGAGCGCGTCCTTGTCACCTCGCCATCGTGGGACACATGGACCGACGCCGTCGAGAGCGTTGCGTCGAGGGTAAGCGGAAGCGCCCGGATGGCGACCGCTGCGGAGGTGCAGCAACCCGGCTCCGCAGATCGTGCGGTTGCGCCGCCCGCGCGGCCGGCAATCATCGTCCCGCCGACGCGGCCGAGCCTCGGTACTGTGCCCGGCGCTGATGCCCCGGCGAACAGCACCGGTGGTGCCACGGAAGCCGGACCGGCCGCGCGGAGTCCGGCACAGCATCCCAGCGCGATCGAAGGTGACACGACCGGCGAGCCAGCATCCGCTCTCGCGCGGGCAGCGAACACCGTCGAAGAGGAGCCCACAACCGACCCGCATTCCGCAGCGCCGGAGGGCGCCGAGCTCAATCGGGCCGCGGCGCCGGCAGCCGTCTACGGCGCTCTTGACCTGGAATTCGGCGCGCCAGCTCCGCTCCCCCGGTCAACTCCGGACTGGGCACGCGAAGGGCGCGAGCGCCAGGCAGCCGAAGCGAGCAACGTCTTCGCTCCTTTCGTGGTCGCGCTGCAAGAGCGCCGCGCTCCCCACCCCCGCCTGGTCGTGGAAACGCGGAGCATGGCCGGGATGCCGGCGCCCGCCCTCCAGCGCCAGCGTTTCGCGAGCCCCCTCGCCGACGATGCGTGGGGAAGGAGCGGCGAACACGGGGGCGCGAGCGACGAGCAGGCGGAGCTCTCGCTTCGCGCGCTGGACGCCTGGGACCGCGGCCACGGGTTTCTCTGCGCGGACGACGTGGGCGTGGGCAAGAGCCGGGAAATCGCGCTCCTGATCCTGGAAGCGATCGAGGAGGGCGCTACGCGGATTCTCCTCACGACGAAGAACGAGAACAACGTCCGCGACCTGGAGCACGAGCTCCGCCGCGTCGCGTCCGGCCGCCAGCACGGCCCCTTCCCGGCGCAGATCATCGAGGTCGCCAACTACCGCGAAGCGAAAGGCGATGAGGGTGTCCTCCCCCGCCCGGTGGGACCCACGGTATACCTCGCACACGCGTACAACCTCGCGGACTTCTCGCACGCGCTGATCGGCGTGCAACCCACCGTCTGGCTCGCCGACGAGGCCCACGAGTTCTCCAACGTGGCCGACAGCAAGCGCGGCATCGCGTGGACCGAGATCCACCAGGCGATGCTGAAATACACCGCGAGGTTCGCCTACTTCACCGCGACGCCGGCCGTCACGCTAAACCAGCTCTGCTATCTCTACGGCCTGCGGCTGTGGAGCGTAGGTGCCTTCGACGCCTGGCTTGCGCGGAAGACCGGGAAGGGCAACCCCGACGAGACGGAGGAGGAGACGTCGGCGGCCGAGGACGCGGTGGAGGACCACCGCACGGAGGCTGCGCTCGTGGGCGAGTCGTCCGGGCTCGAATCCGGGAGCAAGCCCAAGCGCGACTACATCCGCGCGGATGCCTTCTCGATCCGGACCACCCCGGCCGAGACCGAGCAGGTGATGCGCGAGCTCCGCGGATCGGGACACTACATGTCACGCGACCTGTGGCGCGGCGGCGTCAGTTTCGAGGTGGAGTGGATCGACCTCCTCGGCGACCCTGCCGCTCTGGCCCGGTACAACGAAGCCGCGGAGCTCTGCCGCGACCTGTCCCTGGCCGCCAGGCAGTTCGGGATGATGAACGAGAAAGTGGCGGTGACGGGCCTGGATCGCGCCATGATCCAGGGCTACCTCAAACAGCTTCTCTTCGATCTCCGCCTGGATTCGATCCTGCGCCGTGCAGATCAGGCGCTGGACCAAGGGCGCAAGGTGGTCATCAGCATCCACTCCGTTGCCGGTGACGAGGACGACGTTGAGGCGCTGTCGGCGGAGGACCAGGAACACCCGGTGAGCCACAGGCTCGAGGC
>DASTVC010000507.1:0-3005 GCA_035759295.1 Longimicrobium sp.
GCCGTGTGGACGAGCAGCCGCGTCCCGGGCGACTCCGCCAGCCCCTGGTCGCGCAGGCGGCGCACCCGCGCGGCCAGCCGCACCAGGCGCAGGGCGTCCGCGCGGTCCACGCCCCCCTCGTGGGCCACGATCGCCGCCTCGCGCTCCTCCGCGGGAAAGTCGAACTCCAGGGCCACGAAGCGCTGCCGCGTGCTGGGCTTGAGGTCCTTGAGGGCGTGCTGGTAGCCGGGGTTGTAGGAGATGACGAGCTGAAAGCCGGGCGCGGCGTGGATCAGCTCGCCCGTCTTGTCCACCGGCAGCAGCCTCCGGTCGTCGGTAAGGGGGTGGATGACGACGACGGTGTCCTGCCGCGCCTCCACCACCTCGTCCAGGTAGCAGATCGCCCCGACGCGCGCGGCGACGGCCAGCGGCCCGTCCATCCACACCGTCTCGCCGCCGCGGATAAGGTAGCGGCCGGTAAGGTCGCTGGCGGACAGGTCGTCGTGGCAGGCGATGGTCACCAGCGGGCGCTTGAGCCGCCACGCCATGTGCTCCACGAAGCGCGTCTTGCCGCACCCGGTGGGCCCCTTGAGCATCACCGGCAGCTCCTGCGCGTGGCACTGCTCGAAGATACTCACCTCCTCTCCCGCCGCCACGTAGTACGGCTCCTCGTCAAGCCATCGGACCCCGTCCCCGTGGGGATTGGCCGACGGGGTGTGCGAAAGAAGGTGGACGGCGGTATCGGTCATCGGGCGGATGCGTTTCGGGTGGATGCGGTGCGCCGCGGATCGTTGGTGCCTGGAAAAGCATGTAGCGCGCCGCAGGTGACGCGCTACCCCCAGGGCGAAGGATTTACGACTTCATGACAAGTGACCCGCACCCGCTCACTGTCATTTCGAAGGAGCGCACACCCGGTACGTTCCGACTCGCAGAAGTTTGCGCGCGACTGAGAAATCTAGCGTCGGATGCTCGTAGCCGGACTGGCGCGGGAGACCATCGGCATCATCCGGCTGCGTCGCGGCCGCGGCGTCGGTGCGGGCTGCCGCGGCAGGCTTTGAGCGAGCGGAAGCTAGATCCCGCGGCCCTGCAACCACCTGGGTTGCCGTGAGGAACGCGCGGGCGGGCCTCGGGATGACATATCTCGACCAAGAAGGCCTCAGGGCTTCTCCAGGATCCCCGCGTAGAACTCCAGGCCCACACCCTCGCGGTCTTCGTCCGTTATGTGGCCGGGAGGGAGGCCCAGGAAGTCGGCGACGGTGGGGAGGCCACCTTCCGGAAGGCGCCACGGGGCGCACATCTCCATGGCCTCTTCGGGCGTGTAGAGGTAGAAGGGCGAACCGGTCTGGGCGAACATGTCCAGGAACTGCTGCAGGCGCGGCGTCATCTGCCCCGGCTGGCGCGTTTCCCAGGTGATGTACAGCGGCGACCCCGGCGCCGCCCAGTCGTACAGGTCGCGAAGCAGCGCGCGGATCTCGTCGGGCGAAAGAAAGACGGTGATGCCGCTGAACCCCAGCGCCACGCGCCGCTCTCCGCCCAGGAACTCCGTCACGCGCGGCGACTCCAGCAGCGCGCGCGCCTGGCGGACGTCGTGCTCCAGGTACAGCACGTCCGGCAGCCCGGCGACCAAGTCCCGCGCCACCTGCAGCGTGTAGGGATCGATGTCCGAGTAGACGACCTTTGCGCCGGGGACCACGGGGTGAATGTGGTCCCCGGTGGGCAGGCCCGACGCAAAGTCCACGAAGTGCCGGAATCCCTCGCCATGCAGCCGCCGCGCGGCCTGCTGCAGAAAGTCGCGCAGCATGCGCACCCACTTGGCCGTGGACGGCACCAGCGACGACATGTAGTCCGCCGCGCCCTGGTCGGCGGGGAACCAGTGCGAGCCGCCCAGCATGTAGTTGTAGATGCGGGCGGCGTTGGGGATCTCGGTGGCGGACGGCGCGGACGGCTCCATGCGGTGCTCTCCGGGGGTGCGATGGTCAGGGTCTCGGATGGCGACAAGATAGGCGTCCGCTGCCATCCGTTCCAGCCGCCGGCGAGGACGACATACGTTTTGATTGCCGCCACCCTCAGCACGGATTAGCATCATACGTGCGGCCGCGGATGCCGCGGCCGCGCACGTTCGACCCTCAGATACCAGGGAGGTGGATGATGAGAAAGCTCAGACTGAACGTCGATTCGCTGGCGGTGGAGAGCTTCGAGCCGCAGCCGGTGGAGGCTGCGCGGGGAACGGTGATGGCGCACAACCCCACCAACCCCAACGCGCACACCTGCGATCCGCTGGTGGGCACCTGTTTCGGCTACACCTGCTTCCGCACCTGCATCTGTACCGGCCCCGCCAACCCCGGCGGCTGCGGCCCGGACTGAGCCGCGCGGACCGAGCGGCATCGGCCGAAGCGTTGACTTCCTGAAGGAGCGCCGCGCGGAACCTTGAATCCGCACAACCGGTTGCGCGCGCCGGGTGTGGTGCAGCGGATGGTGCGGCGCGGCGCTCCCGCAGGAAGTCAACGCTCCGACTTCTACCGAATCCGCAAAAAGACAGCGTCCAGGAGATGGGTGTCATTCTGAGGAAGGCTCCACGCAAAAACCGTCTTCACGCCCAATAGCCCGTGCACCGACCGAAGAATCTTTATCGGGAACGGGCGGGTCCTTCGCGCCGAGGCCGACGTAGCCGACAGGACGGTGCGCCCATCGTAGAGATTCTTCGGTCGGCGCACAGGCAAGGGTACGACTGGCACGTCCAGAGCGCGCGCCTCTCTCAGAATGACACCGTCCGCTTTATCGGTGCTCTATTTCCGGATTCCGTCTTCATCCACCGAACCTCCGCTGTTCATCCTCCGAAAACCACGGCCCGCACGGCCGCGGCGATCAGGAGGAGCGAGGCGCCGCAGCTCAGCACGATCCACGGAAGCGCGGGGAGGTCGGAGTAGAGGGTGCGGCCGCGGCGGGCGTCGCTGGCCTGCTGCTGCACCTGCGCAAGCAGGCGCGGCCCGGACAGGTCCGTCGCGTTGAACAGCGCCGCCACCCCG
>DASTVC010000508.1:0-23710 GCA_035759295.1 Longimicrobium sp.
GCGCTCTCCGCGCCCAGCCGGCGGTCGAGCCAGCGCAGGGCCAGGTGCGCCGACACCGCCGTCGTCGCGATGCCGGCCACCGGCACCCCCGGGACTCCCAGCGCCAGGAGCAGCGCCAGCGTGGCGGCCACCCGCACCAGCGCCTCGGCGAAGATCAGGTACGCACTGCGCCGGATGGCGCCCGTGCTCCCCAGCAGGTAGGTGGCCAGCGCCGCGCGCCCCACCAGCAGCACGTTCAGCCCCAGCAGCACCGTAAGCAGGTGTCCGCCGTAGTGCGCGGGGCCCACCCACAGCTCCATGAAGGTGCGGTTGAGCGCCATGTACATCGCCAGCGCCAGCGTCCCCGCCGCCAGGTAGCCGCGGTCCACCTGGGCCAGCACCTGCCGGGCGCGCGGCAGGTGGCCGCTCCCCACCAGGTGCGCAAAGCCGGGGTACACCGCCCCGCCCACGCGCGCCAGGAACATGGAAAGGATCTCCGCCGCGCGCCGGGTAAGGACGTACACGGTGGCGGTCTCCGGGCGAAAGACCACCGCGATCAGAAGCGCGTCGCAGCGGCCGGCCGCGGTGTTCCCCAGCCCGGCAAGGAGCGTGGACCCGCTCAGCGACCCCAGCTCGCGCAGGACGGAGCCGCGCACCCGCATCCGCGTGCCCTCGCGCCGCGCCACCAGCGCGGCGTGCGCCGCCAGCGCCAGCAGCAGCAGGCCGTTGCGCGCCAGCATCCCCCACGCCAGCGCCCACAGCCCGGCGCCGGCGAGCAGCAGCCAGAGCGTGGTGGCCAGGCCGGCCAGGGCGCAGGCGAGGGTCGCCGACACGTTGAACGTCATCCGCTGCACGGCCAGCGGCAGGCTTCCCGCCACCCCCGCCATGAACCCCAGCCCCGTGGCCCCCGCCGCGGCGGCGAAGCAGCGCGACAGCACCCGCGCCTGGGCCCCGTGAATCCCCAGCCAACCGGGGACGAAGGGCGCCACGGCGGCGCCCAGCGCCACCAGCGCCGCCATCAGCACGGCCTGTACGGCCAGGCCGGTGGCGTAGTACTCGCCCAGCGCCGCCCGCTCGCCCCGCCCGTGCGCCGCGGCCATCCGCTGCGTCACCACCCCGGCCACCCCCAGCTGCAGCAGGGACAGCCACCCCAGCACGTCGCCGGAGGCAAGCCAGGCGCCGTACATCCCCGCGCCCAGGTAGCGCAGGTACAGCGGCACCAGCAGCAGCCCCTGCACCACCGTCAGCGCCAGCGTCAGGTAGCCGCCGGCCAGCATCAGCACCGCCCCCCGGCGCCGGCTGGGCGCCCGCGGCGGCGCGGCGGCGAGCGCGTCCTCAGCCACGCGCGGCTTCGTGGAATCGGTGGATACGGCCGGGCGCCGGAGCGCGGAGGGCGGTCCGGAGAGAAAGGCGCGCCTGCAGTCCGGGAGTGAGGGTCACGATGGTGGATCGGGGGCCCGCGGTGGACCGGATGCGGGGGGTGAGGATGGATTTCCCCGTCACGGCATGGGCGCAAAGCTAGACGGACGCACGATGCCGGGCAACGCCGCCCACATCCGCAAAAAGCAAAAAGAAGGGAGCCTCACGCAGAGTGATCAGAGTCAGCAGAGTTTTCTCGTGCCGTTTCCTCTGATCTACGTCCAGATGCCTGATTCAGGGGAGCGGGCGATACGCACGCCGGTCGGCGAGGCACGATCTTCCAGGCTGTCGGGAACGGGGGGATGACGGAATGCGGTAGAGGGCCATCCGCATTTTTTCGGGGAGGGATGCGGATCAGCGAACGCTCTCCGGAGCGCACTGGAGCAGGTCGATCACACCCCCTGATGCGCAATCTGGAGAACCATCAGCCACCTCAACGCTGGAAGGCATGCGGCACGAAAAAGAGGGGTCAGGGAAGATTGCAGAAAACTATGCCACACAGCACGAGAAAACTCAGCTAACTCTGCGTGAGGCAATTCTTTTGCGGATCACTCCCCGCGCGTACCGCCCGCCGGCCGCGCCAGGGAGCGTACGAACTCGCCGATGCGCGCGGCCTGCCGGTCCCACGTCTTGTCGCGCAGCACGAAGTCGCGCGCGCGGGCGCCGCGGGCCGCGCGCTCGGCGTCCGTGCGCGCGGCGGCGCGGCGGATGGCGGCGGCCAGCCCCTCGGGCGTCTCGTCCGCCGCCAGCTCCAGGTGCGGATGGTACTCGTCGGGGATGCCGGGCGGCGCGGTGCTCACCACCGGCGTGCCGCTCACCAGGTACTCAAGCAGCTTGCTGGGAAAGCTGTAGCGGTTGGCCCGGTGCCCCGAGGGGCGCGGGTTGATGAGCACCGCCGCGTCGCGCTGCCGCAGCCGCATCTCCTCCGCCGGCACCTGCTCCCAGGGGCGGAAGAGGATCCGCGCGTCGCGCGCCGCCGCCGCCTTCACCTCGCGGTCCAGCGGGCCGCCGCCGTAGATCCACAGCCGCCACTCCGGCCCCTGCAGCCGGGCGAACGCGTCCAGCAGCAGGGGAATGCCGTTCATCTCGTTCAGCATCCCGGAGTACATCACCGCCCGCTCGCCGGTGGAGGGCGGAGGGGACCCCAGCGGCTCTCCCGCGTCGGAGGGGTGAATGCCGCCCTCCATCCGCATCCAGGGCACCCCTGGCGCGTATTCCGCCGCCACGTGCGGGGTCAGCACCACCAGCCCGTCGAAGTGCTTGAGCACCGCCAGCTGCGCCCGCACGTCCAGCCGCTCCAGCATCCCCCGCACTCCCCGCAGCCGGTAGCCGAAGGGCAGGTCGGCCACGATGGCGATGGCGGGCACGCTCCAGGCGCGCGCCGCCGCCAGCACCGGGAGCGCCAGGGGGGAAAAGACGTTGTAGACCAGCAGCGCCCGCGGCACCGCGGCCGGCGTCGAGCGCGCCCAGCCGGCCAGGTGCGCGAAGAGCGACGCCGCAACGGTCGCTTCCTTGGGGCCGCGCACGTTCAGGTACGGAACCAGCCGCGCCTCTACCCCGGTGCCGTCCAGCGCCGCGCTGCGGCCGCGCACCAGCACCGACGGGTCCCCCGGCCAGGCGGCCTGGGGAAGGGTGGTGAACGGCTGCACGTCCATCCCGCCGTCGCGGGAAAGGAACTCCAGCAGCCCCAGCTGAAAGCGGTTGCCGGCGGGAGAAAAGGCGTGCGTGGTCCACCCCAGCTCCGTGGGCACCACGCTCCCCACGAACGCCAGCTCCACGCGCCCCCGGTCCGCCGGCGCGGACGCCGGAGAAGCAGGCGCGGCCGGCGGGGCCGCGGACTCGGCGACGGAGTGCATCCCCGCCCTCACGCCGCCTCCGCCCGGACGCATGCACGCGCCCGCGTCTCCCGCCCCGCCGGCCGGGCGGTGGAGCGTGGACCGCGGGCGTTCACCGCCACCCGTGCCGCCGTCTCGAGTTGCATCCGGATTCCGTGGCTCCTGGCGCGGTGGCCGAACGAGGTGCACGTCCGTGCCCCCGCCGGACACGCAAACGCCGAACCCCGCGCACGGGCTTCCCGCGCGCGGACAGGATACACGCGGCGCGCCCCATCCGCCCGGCCTGCGGGGCGGAGCGCGGACGCGCGCGGGCCGGTCGTCCGGCGGACGGGGCGATACGGAACCATGGCGCGCGCCTGCGTCAGCGGCTGGCGGACCGGAACCACTCCACGAAGCGCGGAATGCCCTCCTCCACCCGCGTCCGCGGATGGTACCCCAGCAGCCGCCGCGCCTTGCTCACGTCGGCGCAGGTGCGGTCCACGTCTCCCGGCTGCGCCGGCTGGCGGTCGAGGATGGGCTCCACGCCCATCGCCTCACCGAGCAGCTCCACCAGCCTCGACAGCGGCGTCGTCTGGCTCTCGCCCAGGTTCACGATCTCGAACGCCCCCGGGGTGCCGACCGCGAAATCCACCGCCCCCTCCACCCCCTGCACGATGTCGTCCACCCAGGTGTAGTCGCGCTGGGCTGAGCCGTCGCCAAAGAAGGGGATGGGCTCGCCGCGCGAGATGAGCCGGGTGAACTTGTAGATCGCCAGGTCCGGGCGCTGCCGGGGCCCGTAGACGGTAAAGAAGCGCAGGCAGACGACGGAGGTGCCGTACAGCGCGTGGTGCGCGTGGCACATCAGCTCGCCCGCGCGCTTGGTGGCCGCGTAGGGCGAGATGGGCTCCGCCACCGGGTCGTCCTCGCGAAAGGGGACGGGCGCCGAGTTGCCGTACACGCTGCTGCTGGAGCCGAACACCACCGGCACGTTCCCCATGCGGCGCGAAAGCTCCAGCACCGCGGCCGTCCCCTCCACGTTCACCCGCGCATACACCAGCGGCTGCGCGATGGAGGGGCGCACCCCCGCCCGCGCCGCCAGGTGCACGATGGCGTCCAGCCGCGTGCATCCCGCCGCCGCCAGCGCCGCCTGCGTGGCGTCCGGATCCACCGCGTCCGCCTCCACCAGCCGGAAGGCGGGGAACGGCAGCAGCGTCTCCACCGTCTCGCGCTTGAGGGCGGGGTCGTAGAAGGGGTCGAAGTTGTCCACCGCCCACACCGCGTCGCCCCGCTCCAGCAGCCGCCTGCACAGGTGCCCGCCGATGAACCCCGCGCCCCCCGTCACCATCACGTTCACGGGCGCCTCACAGGGTGCGGGCGGACTGCCGCGGGTCCCGCAGCATCTGCTCGAAGTACGGAATCGTCCGCCGCAGCCCTTCTTCCAGCGGCACCCGCGGCTCCCACCCCAGCACCTCGCGCGCGACGGTGATGTCGGGCTGGCGCACCTTGGGGTCGTCCTGCGGCAGCGGCAGCGACGCGATCTCCGATTTGCTTCCCGTCATCCGCAGCACCAGCTCCGCCAGCTCGCGCACGGTGAACTCCACCGGGTTGCCGATGTTGGTGGGGTCCACGCGGTCGGAGTTGAACAGGCGATAGATGCCGTCCACCAGGTCGCTGGCGTAGCAGAAGCTGCGGGTCTGGCTCCCGTCGCCATAGAGCGAGAGCGGCTCGCCCCGCAGCGCCTGCACGATGAAGTTGCTCACCACCCGCCCGTCGCCCGGGCGCATGCGGGGGCCGTAGGTGTTGAAGATGCGCACGATGCGCGTCTCGATGCCGTGAAAGCGGTGGTAGGCCATGGTGATGGCCTCGGCGAAGCGCTTGGCCTCGTCGTACACGCCGCGCGGCCCCACCGGGTTCACGTGCCCCCAGTACGTCTCCGGCTGCGGATGCACCTGCGGGTCGCCGTACACTTCCGACGTGCTGGCCAGCAGCAGGCGCGCGCCCTTGGCCTTGGCCAGCCCCAGCGCCTTGTGCGTCCCCAGCGACCCCACCTTGAGGGTCGGGATCGGCTGCTCCAGGTAGTCGACGGGCGACGCCGGGCTGGCGAAGTGCAGCACGCCGTCCAGCGGCCCCTCGACGTAGATGAAGTTGGTGACGTCGTGCTGGACGAAGTGGAACCCCTCGCGCCCGATCAGGTGGGCGATGTTGTCCGGGTGTCCCGTGATGAAGTTGTCCATCCCCACCACCTGGTGCCCCTCGGCCAGAAACCGGTCGCACAGGTGGGAACCGAGAAACCCGGCGGCGCCGGTGATCAGGACACGCATTCGTGACGTCCGGGGGGTGCAGCGGCGATGGAGACGGCGAACGGCCAGGCACTGGCGATCAGCCCGCCCAACTTACCCCCGCCCCCCGCGCCCCGCAACGTGGCGCCGCGCGGGCGCTTCCGTGCGGCGGCCGGGACGGAAAAGCGTCACGCGGAGACGCGGAGAATCGCGGAGGAAAGAAGAAAGGACGGGAAGAAGGAATGTCCCCTCTCCTCGTCCTTTCTCCGCGTCCTCCGCGTCTCCGCGTGAGATTTTCCTTCTCAGTCCGCCGCGGCGCCCGCCTCGGCCGGGGCGGAGGAGGCGCGGCCGATCGACGCGTACTCGAAGCCCAGCTCCGCCATGCGCGCGGGATCCCACAGGTTGCGGCCGTCCAGGATCACCGGCTCGCCCAGCGAGGCGCGGATGCGGTCGAAGTCCGGGTTGCGGTACGCCAGCCACTCGGTGAGGATGAGCAGCGCGTCCGCGCCCTCCAGGCAGTCGTAGTTGTGCTCGCACAGCTGCAGCGACCCCTCCGCCAGCAGGTCGGCGAAGTAGTGCGCCGCCTCGTCGCGCGCCTCGGGGTCGTGTGCCAGGACCTTCGCGCCGCGCTGCACCAGTCCGCGCACCACCTCCAGCGACGGCGCCTCGCGCATGTCGTCCGTCTCCGGCTTGAAGCTCAGCCCCCAGATGGCGAACGTCCGCCCCGACAGGTCATCGCCGAAGCGATCCGCGACGCGGCGCAGCAGCACCTTCTTCTGGTCGGCGTTCACCTTCTCCACGCCTTCCAGGATGGCCGCGTCCACGCCGGTGGCCTGCAGCGTGTGCACCAGCGCCTTGACGTCCTTGGGAAAGCAGCTGCCGCCGTAGCCGATCCCCGCGAACAGGAACCCGGGCCCGATGCGCTCGTCCGTGCCGATCCCCTGCCGCACCAGCCCCACGTCGGCCCCCACCGCCTCGCACAGCTGCGCGATGGTGTTCATGAAGCTGATGCGGGTGGCCAGCATGGCGTTGGCCGCGTACTTGGTGATCTCGGCGCTGGCGATGTCCATGAACAGGATGGGGTTGCCCGTGCGCACGAACGGGGCGTACAGCTCCCCCAGCCGCTGGCGCGCGTGCTCGCTCTCCACGCCCACCACCACGCGGTCGGGCTTCATGAAGTCCTGCAGCGCCGCGCCTTCCTTCAGGAACTCCGGGTTGGAGCAGACGTGAAAGGTGCGCGCCGTGTGGCGGCGGATGGCGTCCTTCACCTTGGCCGCCGTCCCCACCGGCACCGTGCTCTTGGTGATGACGATCTTCTCCGGCCCGTCCTGCGGCATGTGCTTGCCGATGGTCTCGGCCACCGCCAGCACGTGCTTGAGGTCCGCGCTGCCGTCCTCGCCCGGGGGCGTGCCCACGGCGATGAAGATGACCTCGGCCTCGGCGGCGGCGGCGCCCACGTCGGTGGTGAAAGAGAGGCGGCCCTCGCGCAGGTTGCGCTCCACCATGGGCTCCAGCCCCGGCTCGTAGATGGGGATCTCGCCCGCGTTCAGGCGGCTGATCTTGCCCTGGTCGATGTCGGCGCAGGTGACGTCGTTGCCGGTTTCCGCCAGGCAGGCCCCGGCCACCAGGCCCACGTAGCCCGTGCCCACGACTGCGATCTTCATTGTATGCGTGCGTTGGTTTTGCTGCGGCGTCAGGCCGGCCGCGCGGGCCGGGAAAGGCCGTCAAGTTATGCCCCCGCCCCCGTTTCGCGCAACGCCGCGCCACCACCAGACAACAAAGCGACGGACCGATCTGCAAAAGAAGGGGGCCTCACGCAGAGTTCGCAGAGTCAACAGAGTTTTCGTGCCGTTTCCTCGGGAGAGGGCAGCGGAAACGGCACGAGAAAACTCTGCTAACTCTGATGACTCTGCGTGAGGCCCAATCTTTTGCTTTTGCCGTTGTTGTTCAGCTCGCGCGGGCTTCTTCGGAAAGATGGCCGGCGCCGTGCTTGATGTTGCGGCCTTCGACCAGGAACACCACGTCCTCCGCGATGTTGGTCGCCAGGTCCGCGATGCGCTCCAGGTTGCGGCTGACCAGGAAGAGCGACATCGACGCGCCGATGCGCCGCGGGTCTTCCATCATGTGCGTGAGAAGGATGCGGAACAGCGACTCGTGCAGGCTGTCCACGCGGTCGTCGCGGCGCACCACTTCGCGCGCGCCCTCCGCGTCCGCGCGGACGAAGGTGTCCAGCGCATCGGAGAGCATCTCCGTCGACAGGCGCGCCATCTCCTCGATCTCCGGAAACTCCAGGTACACCGGCGCCTCGGCCAGGTGGCTTACCGCCTCGGCGATGTTCACCGCGTGGTCGCCCACCCGCTCCAGGTCGTTGCTGATCTTCATCGCCATGGTGATCAGGCGAAGGTCGCGCGCCAGGGGCTGCTGCAGCGCCAGCAGGTGGATGCACATGTCGTCGATGACGATCTCCATGGCGTCCAGGTCGTTGTCGCGGCGCACCACCTCCTTCGCCATCTCGGCGTCGCGGCCGCGCAGGGCGCGCATCGCCTGGTCCACCAGCTCCTCGGCCAGCCCGCTCATCTCCAGCAGCTGCGTCTTGAGCCGCGCCAGCTCTTCGTGAAAGTGGCGCATCCCCGGGCCGGGCGTCATCCGAACCTCCCCGTGATGTAGGCTTCCGTGCGCTCTTCGCGCGGGTTGGTAAAGATCTCGTCCGTGCGCCCCATCTCCACCAGCTCGCCCATGTAGAAGAACGCCGTGTGGTCGCTCACGCGCGCCGCCTGCTGCATGTTGTGCGTCACGATCACGATGGTGTACTGGTCCTTGAGCTCGTAGATCAGCTCCTCGATCTTCTGCGTGGCGATGGGGTCCAGCGCGCTGGCCGGCTCGTCCATCAGCAGCACCTCCGGCTGCACCGCCAGCGCCCGCGCGATGCACAGCCGCTGCTGCTGGCCGCCGGAGAGCCCCAGCGCGCTGCGGTCAAGCCGGTCGCTCACTTCCTCCCACAGCGCCGCCTGCTTCAGCGACCGCTCCACCAGGTCGTCCAGGTCGCGCCGCCCCTTGGCCAGGCCGTTGACACGCGCGCCGTACGCCACGTTGTCGTAGATGGACTTGGGGAACGGGTTCGATTTCTGGAACACCATCCCCACCCGCTTGCGCAGCTGCACCACGTCCAGCCCCGTGCGGTAGACGCTCTCGCCGTTCAGGCGGATGTCGCCGTCGTGGCGGGTGCCGGGGATCAGGTCGTTCATGCGGTTGATGGACCGCAGAAAGGTGCTCTTGCCGCACCCCGACGGCCCGATGAACGCCGTCACCCGCTTCTGGGGAATCTGCAGGGTAATGTCGTTCAGCGCCCGCGCCGTGCCGTACCAGAACGAGAAGTCGTCGGTCTCGATGGCCAGCGGCGGGGCGGCCTGCGTCGTCGTCTGCTGCTGCATCGTCGCGGGGTCGTCGGTTGCCGGGGCGTCGGACCGCGGCGCCCCGAAGATCGTCTGCTGCATCACTTGCTCCGGTAGGGACTGCGGATGAGGAACCGGGCCGTCAAGCTCACCGCCAGCACCAGCGCGATCAGCAGCAGCGACGCGGCCCACGCCTGCCGGTGCTGCTCCTCGTACGGGCTGATGGCGTACTGAAAGATCTGCACGGGGAGCGCGGCGATCGGCTTCCCCAGGTCCGAAGACCAGAACGGGTTGCCGAACGCCGTGAACAGCAGCGGCGCCGTCTCTCCCGCGATGCGCGCCAGCGCGACCAGCACGCCCGTCAGAATCCCGCTCCGCGCCGCGGGAAGGACCACGCCCAGCGTCGTCCGCCAGCGGGTGAAGCCCAGCGCCAGCGCGCCCTCCTTCAATTCGCGCGGGACGAGCCGAACCATCTCCTCCGTCGTCCGGGTCACCATCGGCAGCAGCATGATGGCCAGCGCCACCCCGCCCGCGAACGCGCTGAAGCCGATCGACACCACGATCCACGCCCAGACGAAGATCCCGATCACGATGGAGGGAATGCCGTTCATCACGTCGGTGATGAAGCGGATTACGTTCGCCAGCTTGCCGCCCTCCGACTCCGCCAGGTAGATCCCCGCCCCGATCGCCACCGGCAGCCCCATCGCCCCGGCCAGCGCGACGAGCAGGAAGGTGCCCAGCACGCCGTTCCCCACCCCGCCGCCGGTCTCGCCCACGGGCGCGGGGACGTTGGTGAAGAAATCCGGGTTCAGCGAGCCCAGGCCGGCGCGCAGCAGGTGAAAGAAGATCAGCAGCAGCGGCAGCACGGTGAGCGCGGCCGCCACCCCCGTCCCGTAGATCATCACGTGGCTCACGATCCGCCGCCGCCGCTCGCGAAAGCTCAGCGCGCGGAAGGTAGTCGCGTGGGTCCGCGAATCCATCGACGCCTCGCTCATCGGCCGGACCGCAGCCCCACGCGCCACACCAGCAGGCGCGCGACGGTGTTGACCAGGATGGTGATGCCGAAGAGGAGAAGGCCGATCTCCATCAGTGCCGCCAGGTGCATGTCCGCCGAGGCTTCGGCGAACTCGTTCGCCAGCACGCTCGCCATCGTGGCGCCGGGCGCGAACAGGCTGGTCGCCACCTCCGCGCGGTTCCCGATCACCATCGTGATCGCCATCGTCTCCCCCAGCGCCCGTCCAAGCCCGAGAATCGTCGCGCCGACGATCCCCGGAAATGCGTAGGGAAGCACCACCTGCCACGTCATCTCCCACCGCGTGGCGCCCAGCGCCAGCGCGCCCTCCCGCTGCGTCACGGGGACGGCGGCGAGGACTTCGCGCGACACGGCGGAGATGAAGGGGACGATCATGATCGCCAGGATCACTCCGCCGGCCAGGATGCTGCTGCCGTACGCCGGCCCGCGGAACAGCCCCACCTTGTCGCCGATGGAATCCGCCAGCGGCGTCTGGATCCAGGTGCGCAGGAAGGGGACGAGCACGAAGATCCCCCAGAGCCCGTAGACCACGCTGGGGATGGCCGCCAGCAGCTCCGTGCCGAAGGAGATGGGCGCCGCCAGCCAGCGCGGTGCCAGCTCGGTAAGAAAGATGGCCAGGCCGATGGCCAGCGGCACCGCGATCAGCAGCGAGAGCAGCGAGCTGGCCAGCGTGCCGAAGATGAACGGCAGCGCGCCGAACTGCCCGGCCACCGGGTCCCACTCGCTGCTGCTGATGAAGCTGCCGCCGAACTCGCGCACCGCCGGCATGGCCGCCCCGCCAACGCGCAGCACGATGAAGGCGAAGAGCACGGGGATGGAGAGCCCGAACGCGCCCAGGACGAGCGCGTAGGTGCGGTCCGCCACGTTGCCCTGCGCGTACGAGGGCAGCAGCCGGGACAGAAATGGGCGGGGCCCCGCCGCCAGGGTGCCCGCCTGCTCAGGTACGGGTTGCATCCGATCCTGGTTGATTGGTCAGTTTACAGCGCTTCGAAAAGCTTTGGACTGCGTCCGCGGGGTGCCCCTCCCCCGGCCCCTCCCCGTTCGTTCCTCACGGAGAGGGGAGAACTTCGGGCGTGCTACGACAGGCATTGCACCGCGCCCGCAAGCGGCTCCCTTACTCGCTCAGGCTCGCACCTCCCCCAAAAACCCCTGGGGGAGGTAGACTTCACTCCCGCTCCGGAAGCTGCCCTGCACAACCCCTCCCCCGCAGTTTGGGGGAGGGGTCGCCAGCCGTCGCGAGGAACGAGCGAAAGGCCTGGCGGGGGTGAGGGCCTCCCCGGCGTAGCCGTGGAGCCTGCCGCCGCCGTTTCACCCGTTCACCCGTTCACCCGTTCACCCGTTCACCCGTTCACCCGTTCACCCGTTCACCCCTGCCCCACCGCCTGCCGGTTCGGCCCGCAGGTCAGCTTCGCCAGGTGATCCAGCACCTGCGTCTGGATCGCGTCCGGCAGCGGCGCGTAGTGCAGGTCGCGCGCGAACGCGTCGCCGTCCGCCAGCGTCCACCGCACCAGCCCCGCCAGGGCGTTCGCCTTGGCGCAGTCCTGCACGTGCGGCGGCACCAGCAGGTAGGTCCACGAGGTGATGGGGTAGGTGGCCGCGCCCGGCTGGTTCACCAGCGACAGGCGGAAATCGGGGTGCTGGGTGATGGCCGCGCCCAGGTTCTCCGCCGCCGCCGCCGTGCTCTCCACCGTGGGCTGCACGAACTGGCCGCCCGCGTTGCGCAGCGCCGCCGCCGGCAGCTGGTTCTGCGTGGCGTAGGCGAGCTCCACGTAGCCGATGGACCCCGGCGTCTGCTTGATGGCGCCCGTGACCCCCTCGTTCCCCTTCGCGCCGAGACCCTCCGGCCAGCGCACGGACTTGCCGACGCCCACGCCCTGCTTCCACTCCGGGCTCACCGCGCCCAGGTAGTCGGTAAACACGTACGTCGTCCCGCTGCCGTCCGTGCGGTAGACGGGGATCACGTCCTGGTTCGGAAGCGTGACGCCGGGGTTCAGCGCCGCGATCGCCGGGTCGTTCCACTTGCCGATGCGGCCCATGAACAGCCCCGCCAGCGCGGCGCCGTCCAGCCGCAGCGGCGCCGTGAGGCCGGGAACGTTGTAGGTCACGGCCACGGAGCCCAGGACCGTGGGGATGTGCAGCATCCCCGGCGCCTTGGCCAGCTCCTCGTCGTTCATCGGCGCGTCGCTGGCGCCGAAGTCCACCGTGCCCTCGGTCACCTGGCGAATGCCGCCGCCGCTGCCGATGGACTGGTAGTTCACCCGCAGCGGGTTGGCCTTGCCGTACTCGCTGAACCACTTGCTGTAGATGGGATACGGAAAGGTGGCGCCGGCGCCCGTGAGGGTGATGCCGTCGCCACCGCTGTTCGCCTGCTTCGCCATCTCGCCGGGGGTCGCGCCGCCGTTGTCGGCCGCGTCGCCGCCACCGCACGCGGCCAGGAACAGCGCCGCCGCCACCATGCCGATCCCACCGGAAAACGATCGTTTCATCAGTTCGCGTCTCGCGCTTCAGGACAGGTTTGACAAGCCTGGAACGCGGGGAACCTACCGGCGGTGTGTAACGCGTCCGTAACAGTTGCTACCGTGAACCTTGTAACGTGGACGTAACGATTGTAACATCCCGCGGCCATCGTGTCGGACGCCGTCCTGACGCCGCGAAAACGCGGGTCCGGAGGCCCGCGCGGGCCGCACGGAACGCGGACGCATCGTGCCTGTTCCGTTACCTAACCGAGATGTTGGAGGACGACGTGGGCCTGATTCCGCGTGACGAGAAGTTCTTCCCGATGTTCAACGACGTCGCCCGCATCCTGTGCGAAAGCGCGGAGCTGGTGGCGCAGCTCTTTGCCGATCCCTCGCGGCTGGAGGAGATCGCCACCAAGGTCAAGGACCTCGAGCACAAGGCCGACGGCATCACGCACAACGTGATCACCCGCATCGACCGCAGCTTCGTCACCCCGCTGGACCGCGAGGACATCCACCTGCTCACCTCGCGGCTGGATGACGTGATCGACCTGCTGGACGGCACCGTGCGGCGGGTGCAGATGTTCCACATCACCACCGCCGGCTCGCACGCCGCGCAGCTGGCCGACGTGCTCAAGCGGGCCGCCAACCAGATCGAAAAGGCGGTCAACCAGCTCAAGAAGCCCAAGCTCATGCTGGAGCACACGCGGGCCCTCAAGGCGCTGGAGGAAGAGGGCGACGCCATCTACGCCCAGGCGGTGGGGGCGCTGTTCGCGGGGACGCCCGACCCGCTTGAGGTGCTCAAGTGGAAGGAGCTGTACGACAAGCTCGAGGACGCCATCGACCTGTGCGACGACGTGTCGAACGTGCTGGAAAGCATCGCACTGAAGAACGGGTGATCCGGCCGTGGTCACCTACGTCGTCATCATCGTCCTGGTCGCCTTCGCGTTCGACTTCATCAACGGCTTCCACGACTCGGCCAACGCCATCGCCACGGTGGTGGGCACCCGCGTGCTCAAGCCGCTCCCCGCGGTGATGTGGGCCGCGTTCTTCAACTTCGTGGCGCTGTTCACGGTGGGCACGGCGGTGGCCAAGGCCATCGGCAAGGGGATGATCGACCTGGACATCGTGACCCCCACGGTCATCCTGGGCGGGCTTTCGGGCGCCATCATCTGGAACCTCATCACCTGGTACTACGGCCTGCCCAGCAGCTCGTCGCACGCGCTGATCGGCGGATACGCGGGGTCGGCGGTGGCCGCGGCGGGGACGGGCGCCATCGAGTGGGGCACCAAGTGGGTGCAGACGCTCACCTTCATCGTGCTGTCGCCCCTCATCGGCATGTTCCTGGGCTTTGCGCTCATGACGCTGGTGATGTGGATCTTTCACAAGGTGCCGCGCGGGCCCGCCGACCGCTTCTTCCGTGTGGCGCAGCTGGGAAGCTCGGCGCTGTTCTCCCTGTCGCACGGGGCCAACGACGCGCAGAAGACCATGGGCATCATCGTGAGCCTGCTGGTCTCGGTGAACCACCTGTTCGCCAAGGAGACGGGGATTCTGCACGGCATGTACGTTCCCAACGCGGACCACATCCCCTTCTGGGTGGAGCTGATGGCGTACTCGGCGCTTTCCATCGGCACGCTGTTTGGCGGATGGCGCATCGTGCACACCATGGGCACGCGCATCACGCGGCTCAAGCCGGTGGGCGGCTTCTGCGCTGAGACGGGGGGCGCCATCAGCATCCTGCTGGCCACCACCTTCGGCATTCCGGTCAGCACCACGCACACCATCACCGGCGCCATCGTGGGCGTGGGCGCCACCAACCGCCTCTCCGCCGTGCGCTGGGGGATCGCGGGCCGCATCGTCTGGGCGTGGCTGCTGACGATTCCTGCGGCCGCGCTGATGGCCGCCATCAGCTACCTCATCCTCGCCCAGTTCGCTCCGATGGGAACGACCTGACGGGCGGGAAGTGCGAGAGTGGGAGAGTGCGTGAGTGCGTGAGTGCGTGAGTGCGAAAGTAAATCAGCCCCGCTGGACGATGTGTCCGGCGGGGCTTTTTCGCGCGGGAGGCACGCCCGGTGATGAGCGGGTAAACCCGCTGCTGGGAAAGCGATAAGCCCCGTCCCGGCTCGCTTGCGCTCGCCGGACGGGGCTTCAACTGCGTTACAACAAGACGCGCGTTGTACCCGACCCACGCAATCAACCTCCCCCAGCAGTTTTGGGGGAAAGTGGGCGAGTGGTGCGAGCCCGGAGGAGGTGCCGCCCCTCGCGCACCGGCCGCCGGACCACGCCAGAGCCAGTGCCGTTTATCCCCTCTCCCACGCAGTTTGTGGGAGAGGGCAGGCGAGGAACGAGCCGGGTGAGGGCCCCCGCGGTTAGGGCCCCCGCGGTGACGGCCTCCTACCGCACCGAGGCGATCTGCCGCGTGTGGTGCTCGATGTGGACGGCGGCCAGGCGCATTCCGCGCGTAAGGTCGATGGGGCCAAAGAACGCGTGCGTCACGTGCCGCACCCCGGCCGCGCGCCCCCGCTCCCCCTCGCGCTCGAACTCCTCCGCCAGCACGCGCAGCTCCGCCAGCGCCTGCTCCCTGGGCAGCCCGTCGCCCTCTGGACGCACCTCGCGCGGGGCGGGCGCACTGCGCGGAAACGTGCGGTGAAACAGCATGTGCGGCAGCAGAAAGGTCTTCAGCAGCCGCCGGCGGAACGGCGTCATCTTCATCCGCATCCCCCCACCGCCGCGCATCTCCTGCACAAAGGTGCGATACACCATCGCCAGGTGCTCGGTGATGACGGCCGGCGTCCACTTGCCCGGCGCCCACGGCTGCATCCACGCCTCGTCAGGGATGCGCGACGCGGCGTCGAGGTACGCGGCCAGCGCCGCCTGGTGCTCGTCGACCGCGGCGCGCCAGCGGCGTTCGGCACGTGGCGTGGCTGTGGGCATCGGATTCGGGAGTGTGGGGGGATGAAACGGGAGGAGGGATCGACCGCGCGGGTCAGCTACTCGGGACCTGGTACTCGATACTGGGCACTCGCCCTGCCCTACCGCCCGTCGCGCAGCCAGTGCTCGATCCGGATCGGCGACTCGGTGAGCTTCCAGCCGGCGCGCGACCAGGCGGCGACGCGGGCATTCATCTCCTCGATCGTCACCACCTCCTCGCGGCCGGGCGCCATGTAGTCCGCGCTGGACCACTCGCGGTAGCGCACCGTGCCGTCCGCGTCGGGCCGAAAGAGGAGGACCACGTACCCCTCGCCGCCGGAGGGCGAGGCGGCGTGGAGCGCGATGTTGTCCGGCCCGCTCATCAAAGCGCGGCCGAGGCCGCCGCCGTGGCCACCGGGTCCTGCACGAAGATCACCCCCGGCGACACCTCCGCCCCGCGTGCCACGATGCCGTCCACCGCCATCGCCGCGAAGAGCAGCGCAAGGTACAGCAGCGAGTTGCGGTACAGCTTCCACGCCGGCTGCACGAAGTTGTCGGCGCGCATCAGCAGCACCACGTCGCGCAGGAACCACAGGCCGAGCGCGAGCGCCAGCACGCCGTACACGGCACCCAGCCCGCCGTACGTCACCGGCCCCAGCGAGAGGGGAATCAGGATGAGCGTGTAGATGAGCATCTGCCGCATGGTCTCGCGCTCGCCCCACACGTTGGGCGCCATGGGCACGCCCACCCGGCCGTAATCCTTCTGCTTCACCAGCGCCAGCGCCCAGAAGTGCGGCGGCGTCCAGAAGAAGACGATCAGGAACAGATAGACGGAGGTCAGCGACACCTCGCCCGTGGCCGCCGCCCAGCCGACCAGCGGCGGAAACGCGCCCGCCGCCCCGCCGATCACGATGTTCTGCGGCGACGTGCGCTTCAGCCAGCGGGTGTAGATGAAGACGTAGTACAGCAGACCGGCGAGCGCGAGCACAGCGCTCAGCACGTTCACCAGCAGCGCGTACACCGCGAACGCCGCCGCGCCCAGCGTGATGCCGAACGCCAGCACGTGCCCCGGCGACATCCGCCCGCTGGGGATGGGCCGCAGCTTGGTCCGCGGCATGTGCGCGTCGATGTCGCGGTCCATGAACATGTTGATGGCGTTGGCGCCGCCCGCCATCAGGTAGCCGCCCAGCATGGTCCAAAGCAGCGTCCACCCGTTGGGCCAGCCGCGCGAGGCGATCACCATGGGCGCCCACGTGGTCACCAGCAGCAGCGAGATGATGCGCGGCTTGGTGAGCGTCACGTAGTCGCGCAGCAGCTGGCGCACGCCGCCCGCACCGCTCCGCGCGGCGGCAATGCCGGCGCGCTGGGTGGCGGTGGTCATGTCGGCGGACCCGGCCGCGTCCGTGGAACGGGGCGCGGCAAAGCCGTCGGGGATCAGCGAGACGGAGGCGTCGGACATCAACTCGCGTGTTCTCAGGGGGCGCAGGACGGCGGAAATATACGCGCGGCACGCGGATGCGCCACCCCGCGCGCCCACACGTCCGCAGGTTGCCGGACGCGCCCGTAGGGAATCTCCCGACGCGCGCCAAGGCGCTGGAGATCAACCACTTGCGTCTACAGGCAGCCGCCCGTTACCATCGTGCGCCTCCCAACCGACCCCGGATCGACGCAAGGATGAGCCCCCACACCGCACAGAGCCGGTACGCGCGCTACGCCTGGATGGTCCTGGCGTACAACGTGGGCGTGGTGCTGTGGGGCGCCTTCGTGCGCGCGTCGGGCGCGGGCGCGGGGTGCGGGCGCCACTGGCCGCGCTGCAACGGCGTCGTCATCCCCCGCAGCCCCAGCGCCGCGACGCTGATCGAGTTTACCCACCGCGCCACCAGCGGCATCGCGCTCATCTCCGTCGTGGCGCTGCTGTGGATGGCGTTCCGGCGCTTTCCCCGCGGCCACACCGTGCGCCGCGGCGCCGTCGCGTCGATGGTGCTGATGCTGACGGAAGCCGGCGTCGGTGCCGGGCTGGTGCTGCTGCGGCTGGTGGCGGGCAACTCGTCGCCGGCGCGGGCGGGGTGGATGGCCGTGCACCTCACGAACACCTTCCTCCTCCTCGCCGCGCTGGCGCTGACCGCGTGGTGGGCCATCGGCGGCCGCCCGGTGCGCGTCCGCGGCCAAGGTCTCGCCGGCTTCCTCGCCCTCGCGCCGCTCGCGCTGGTGCTGCTGGTCGGCATCACGGGCGCCATCACCGCGCTGGGCGACACGCTCTTTCCCAAGGGGAGCGTGGGCCTGTCGGAGGGGGAGCACTTCCTGGAGCAGCTGCGCATCGTCCACCCGGTGCTCGCCATCGCGACCGCCGTGTTCGCCTTCGCCGCCGCATCGCGCCTGCGCGTCCTGCGCCCCGGCCGGCGTACGGCGCGCCTGGCGAGCGTCGCGTCGATGCTCCTCGTGACCCAGCTGATGGTAGGCGTCTTCAACGTCGCGCTGCTGGCCCCGATCCCGATGCAGATCCTCCACCTGCTGGTGGCGGATGCCGTGTGGATCGCGCTCGTGCTCCTCGCCGCCTCCGCGCTGGGCGTGGACGATGCGGAAACGACGACGGTCCCGGTGGATGTGCATCCGCGCGAGCAGCCGGCGGCGGTGTAGCCCTCACCCGGGGCCTCACCCGGCTCGTTCCTCGCCTGCCCTCTCCCACAAACTGCGTGGGAGAGGGGATAAACGTCACGCACGCCTCCTGCGCGTTTCCGCGAACACCGGAAACGACCACGCGCGTAGGCCCTTCCCACCCGAGCGGTTGAAGCCCGGTTCGGCGAGCGCTAGCGAGCCGAGACCGGGCTTATGGCCTTTCTAGCCGCGGGCTTTAGCCCGTGGTGGTGGCGGTGCGGCGCGCATCCCTCGGCCCCGTACCCCCAGCCACCCCCGGAACACCTCTTGCACCCCCGCCCCACCCGAATCGCGTGTAGATTGCACCGCTTCCGCCGCGTGCGGGGCCGGTTTGAACGATGAGGAGGATACGGTGGAGGACACGGTGTCGGCGGTCCGGAACGCCCTCGCGGGGGGCGAGGTGAATGTGGGAGCGCTGGAGCGGTTCGCGTCGATGTTCGGCGGCGGGTTCCTGGCGGGCGCGGGGATCAAGCGCGGCGGCGTGGGCGGCGCGGTGATGGGGCTGGCGGGGGCCATGCTGCTGCACCGCGGCGCCACCGGCCACTGCCACGTCTACGGTGCGCTGGGGATGGATACGGCGCACGGCGGCGCGACGCCCACGCGGCAGCCCGGCGCCACGCGCAGCGAGACCGAAGCCGGCGGCGTGCGCGTGGAAGCGTCGATCACCATCAACCGCATGGCCGAAGAGCTGTACGCGTACTGGCGCGACTTCAGCCACGCGCCGAGCTTCATGGACCGCATCATCTCCGTGCGCGTGCTCGACGACCGGCAGTCGCACTGGACGGCGGAGGGACCACGCGGCCGCACCTGGGAGTGGACGTCGGAGGTCACGGACGACGTCCCCGGCCGGCGCATCGCCTGGCGCACGCTCCCCGGCTCCGACCTGCCCAACAGCGGCTCCGTGGAGTTCACCCCGGGCCGCCTGGGCGAGACCGTCGTGCGGCACACGCTGCAGTTCGATCCGCCGGGCGGCGTGGTGGGCCAGGCCATCGCCAGCGCCTTCCACCAGATGCCGGAAAAGATGGTGCAAGCCGACCTTCGCCGCTTCAAGACGCTGATGGAAGCCGGCCTGGCCGTCGACAGCCCCACCGTGAGCGGCGGCTGACCGCCGCGAGCCCGAGCGCCTGACGTTTCACGGTCGATCATCATCATCCCAAGCCGCCTCACTCTCGTGGGGCGGCTTCGATGATTGTCGCCCCCCTCCGTCGCGGACGAATGATTCCGCGGCTGGGACGGCGAAATCCCAAGAAGCCCGCGGCGCTTCCCTGGGAGCACGTCCTGCGACACCCGCCTTCCGACGGCACGAACGCGTCCGCGCAGGCGGACATTGCGTTCCCCTAGCCGCGAATTCATTCGCCCTCGCTGTGCGTTCGGATAAATCCCGCTCGGACGGCGGAAATCCTCGCAAACGGACGGCGTGGCAAATGGCCCGGGACTCGTCGCTCCGGCGCCTCCGGTGTATCATCCCCTTCCGAAATCCTGAGGATCGTCCCTGCAGACAGATCCATCGCACGATAAAGAAGAATCGAGATGGCGGAATACACGCTGGTCGCGGACAAGACGGGCGAACTGCGGCTGGACGCGGCGGCCAAGGAAGAGCGCTACGCCACCATCGCCGCGCAGATCGAGGCGACGCTCGCGGGCGAGCCTGACCTGACGGCGGCGATGGCGAGCATCGCGTGCCTGCTGCACAACGGCCTTCCGTACTACTTCTGGACAGGCTTCTACCGCCGGGTAGGGCCCACGCGGCTGCTGGTGGGGCCGTACCAGGGCACGTTGGGCTGCCTGGACATCGACTTCGCGCGCGGCGTGTGCGGCGCCTGCGCCATGCGCGAGGAGACGATCGTGGTGGATGATGTGCACGCCTTTCCCGGCCACATCGCCTGCGACTCCGCCAGCGCGTCGGAAATCGTCGTCCCCGTCTTCGACGCCCGCGGCGCCCTGATCGCCGTCCTCGACGTCGACAGCACCCTCCCCGCCGCCTTCGACGAGGTAGACCAGCGCTGGCTGGAGCGCATCGTCGCCCTGCTGCGCGACAAGGAGGCGATGCCGGTGGTGTGGACGGGGTGAGGGGGCTGGCGATACCGTAAGCCCGGGTCAGCGTGAGCGGGTGAACCCGCCGCTGGGAAAGCGGTAAGCCCCGCCCCAGCCGCTACGCGGCCGTGCGGGGCTTCAACTGCTTGTTTTCAACGCCTTTCGTGCGAGGGATCGTGCGTCATCCACATGCCCGCTTGTACGTCCACCTTGTCTGGTCCACCTGGGACCGCGCGCCGCTCATCACGCCGGAGATCCGGGACCGGATCTACCCCGTGATGCAGCACCAGGCGTCGCACCTCGGAGCGCAGATCATGGCCATCGGCGGCATCGAAGATCACGTCCACGTGCTCACGCGTTTCCCCACGACCCTGTCCATTGCGGACCTGGTCGGCCGGATGAAGGGCGCATCATCGCACATGGTGACGCAAGTGATGGGACAGGCGTTCAAGTGGCAGGGTGCGTACGGCGCCTACACGCTGGGCAAGTCGGGGCTGGTCCCGGTGCGGGAATACGTGCTGGACCAGGAGCGCCACCATCGGAACGGCACTACCTACGCCGCGCTCGAGAGGACCGCGGACAAGTGAGCAGTTGAAGCCCTGTTCGGTGAGCGTAGCGAGCCGAGACAGGGCTTACCGCTTTCCCAGCGGCGGGTTTACCCGCTCACGCTGACCGCGGGGCTTGCCACTTCGCCTCGCTTCGGCCCATCTCGATTTCCTTCGATTCCCTGGTCGCGCGAACCCGGCCCCATGGCTACCACTCCCCACCATCCCCCCCACCCCCCCGGCCGCATCCCCCGCCTGGTGCAGTGGCTGCTGCGGGTGCCGCTGTTCTACAAGATCCTGCTGGCCAACGCCGCGCTGGTGCTGGTCGGCACCATCGTGGGCAGCTTCGTCACCGCGGAGTACGTGCGGCGGAACCCGGGCGCGTCCACGCTGGACCTGGTGGGGGTGATGGCGGGCGCCGGCATCGTGGTGACGGTGATGGTGAACGCGCTCATCCTTCGGCTGGCGCTGCACCCGCTCGACGCGCTGGAGCGCACCGCCGCCCGCGTGCGCCGCGGCGACCTGGACGCCCGCGTCCCGCTCTCGCCGCTGGCCGACCGCGAGCTGGACCGGCTCACGCGCACCTTCAACGGCATGCTCGATTCCGCCGCCGCCAACCGCGAGCGCCTGCGCGAGGTCGCCGCCACCGCCCTGAACGCCGCCGAAGAAGAGCGCAAGCGCATCGCCCGCGAGCTGCACGACGAGACCGCGCAGCTGCTGGCCGCGCTCCTCATCCGCATCCGCGTGGTGAAGAACGCCAGCGACTCCGAGGCCGTCGCCGGGCCGCTGGAGGACATGCGCCGCGAGATCGGCCAGGCGCTGGAGGGCGTCCGCCGCTTCGCCCGCGGCCTGCGCCCCCCCGCGCTCGACGAGCTGGGTCTGCTCCCCGCCATCGAATCGCACGTGCGCTCGATCCGCGAGATCACCGAGATCGACCTGTCGCTCGACGCCGAGGGCACGCCCGACGGGGACCTGCCCCCCGAGGCGTCGCTGGCCGTCTACCGCATCGTGCAGGAGGCGCTCTCCAACGTGGTCCGCCACTCCAACGCCACCCGCGCCGCCGTCCGCGTCGTCCGCGAGCCCGACCGGCTGGTGGTGACGGTGGAGGACGACGGCCGCGGCTTCAACGTGCCGGAGGTGCGCGCCGCGGGGCGTGGCCTGGGGCTGTTCGGGATGGGCGAGCGCGCCGCGTACCTGGGCGGCCGCGTCGACGTGCAGAGCACCCCCGGCACCGGCACCCGCGTCCGCGCCGAGATCCCCCTGCGCGATCCGGCGTTGGCGGAGGATGAGGAAGCCTGAGCCGGGCCCGCACCAGAGCCGCCGCAACAAAGGGCGGAAAGCCCCACAAACTGCGTGGGGCTTCAACTGCATGAACGTTGATGTGCGCCCGTGTAGTTGAAGCCTCACCCCTGAACGGCGCCGTTTGCCGTTCAGGGGTGAGGCTTTCCGCAGTTGTTGCGGCGACTTCAGTCGCTCCCGCGTGCGGACTCCGAAGAAACACCACCCTCCTTTTCCCGCCGCAGGTTGGAGCACCGCCGCCGGGTGGTTAGATTTGTGGGACCATGACTTCACGCGTGCAATCTCCCGATCCGTCCCCGGCCCCGCCGCCCGCGGATCGTTCCGAACCTGTCGCGGCGGCCGTCGAGCCCGCCGCCGAGCCCCCGAAGCCCAGGCTGCGCGAGCAGCTGAAGGTGGGCGAGCTGCGCCAGCTGATCCCACGGATGCGGCCGCACCGGGGCAAGCTGGCCATCGCCACCGTCATGCTGCTGGGGAGCAGCGCCGTGGGCCTGGTGTTTCCGCGCGTGGTGGGCGGGCTGATGGATTCGGCCTTCCTGGACCGCAGCATGAAGGAGCTGGATCGCACCGCCCTCTTCCTGCTGGCGCTCTTCGCCGTGCAGGCGCTGCTGAACTTCGCCCAGGCGTACCTGCTCAGCCTGGCCGGCGAGCGCATCATCGCGCAGCTGCGGATGGACCTGTTCGAGCGGCTGCTCAGCCTGCCCCCCGCGTTCTTCGCCGACCGCCGCACGGGCGAGCTCACCAGCCGCCTGGGTACAGACGTAAGCATGCTGCAGGGCGTGCTCACCCTGCACGCCACCGAGCTCTGCCGGCAGCTGCTGATGCTCATCGGCGCCATGGTCATGCTCACCCTCACCCACGTCTACCTCGCCCTGGTGACGATGGTGGTGGTGCCGGTCGTCGTGGGCTCCGCCTTCTTCTTTGGGAAAAAGCTGCGCACTGCGTCGCAGGGGGTGATGGACCAGGTGGCCGAGGCCAGCGCCATCGCCGAAGAGGCGTTCGCGCAGATCCGCGTGGTGCAGAGCTTCGTGCGCGAGCCGCACGAGCGCATCCGCTACGGCGACCGCATCCGCGCGTCGGTAAAGGTCGCGTTGCGGCGGGCGGTGACGCGCGGCATCTTCTTCAGCGCCATCGGCTTCGTGAGCCTGAGCGCGTCGGTGCTGGTGCTGTGGATCGGCGGGCGGATGGTGGTCGCCGGGCAGCTGACGGCGGGAACGCTGGTCTCCTTCCTCCTCTACAGCGCCATGGCGGCCGGCGCGGTGGGCTCGCTGGGCAGCCTGTGGAGCGCGTACCAGGAGGCCGTCGGCGCCGCCGGCCGCGTCTTCGAGCTGCTGCGCAGCCGTCCCAACCTGCGCGACCCGGATGCGCCCGCCACGCTCCCCCGCCCCGTCCGCGGCGAAGTGGCGTTCGAAGAAGTCTGGTTCCGCTACGAGACCGCGGACGAGCTCCCCAAGCTCGAGTTCCCCCAGCAGTGGGGCGAGGTCAAGCGCGAGGAGCCGGTGAAGGCTCCCACGACGCCGGACTGGACCCTGCGCGGCATCTCCTTCCGCATCGAGCCGGGCGAGACGGTGGCGCTCGTGGGCCCCTCCGGCGCGGGCAAGACGACCATCGCCGCGCTCATCCCGCGCTTCTGGGACGTACAGCAGGGGCGCGTGTCGCTGGAGGGGATCGACGTGCGCGACCTTCGGCTGGCGGACCTGCGCGACGCCATCGGCCTGGTGCCGCAGGAAACGCTGCTGTTCAGCGGCACCGTGCGCGAGAACATCGCCTACGGCCGCCCCGACGCGCCGCAGGAGGACGTGGTCGCCGCCGCGCGGGCCGCGCACGCGCACGAGTTCGTCCAGCTGCTGTCGGAGGGGTACGATACCAAGGTGGGCGAGCGGGGCATCAAGCTTTCC
>DASTVC010000509.1:0-6696 GCA_035759295.1 Longimicrobium sp.
CGCGCGTCCATCGCCGTCCTGGTGGACCCCGACGACGTGTTCAGCCCCAGCAGCCCCGAGACGGTGGACCGGCTGGAGCGCATCGCGCAGCGGATGAACGTGCACGTGCGGCGCATCGGGCTGGACGAGCTGCACAAGCTGCCGGAGTACGACGCGCTCTTCATCCGCGCGCTGACGGGGGTGAGCGAGCCCGCCTTTCAGTTTGCGCTGCGGGCGGAGGCGCTGGGGATGCCGGTGGTGGATGACTCGCAGTCCATCATCCGCTGCAGCAACAAGGTGTTCCTTGACGAGCTGCTGCGCCGCGAGGGGGTCCCCATGCCCCGCACGCGCATCGTTACCCGCCACACGCCGTGGGACGAGGTGGCGGCGCTGGGCGTGCCGCTGGTCATCAAGCTCCCCGACGGCTCCTTTTCCAACGCCGTCCACAAGGTGGGCTCGCGCGACGAGTTCCGCCGCTACGCGGACGACATGTTCCGCCGCTCGCCGCTCATCATCGCCCAGGAATTTCTGCCCACGGACTACGACTGGCGCATCACCGTGCTGGACGGGCGGCTGCTCTTTGCCTGCCGCTACCACATGGCGCGCGGGCACTGGCAGATCCGCGCGGAAAGCAGCGCGGGAAAGGAGCGCTACGGGCGCGTGGAGGCGGTGCCGCGCGAGGCGGCGCCGGAGGCGGTGGTGCAGGCGGCGCTGCGGGCGGCCAGGCTCATCGGCGACGGGCTGTACGGGGTGGATCTGAAGGAGACGGCGGACGGGCCGGTGGTGATCGAGATCAACGACAATCCCAACCTGGACGTGGGATACGACGACGCCGCGGACGGCGCGGCGATCTACGAGGACCTGGTGGAGTTCTTCGTGAGGCGAATCGAGCAGGGGCCGGCGGACGACGCGCCGGCGGTGGAAGAGGCCTCGGCCGACACACGGCTGCTGGAGCGGGCGCGCAAGCCGATCGTTGCGGGGAGCGCGGCGCGGGGAGACCACCGCCACTACCGCCCGTTCGAGGTGGCGGGGATGGAGCTGGAGTACCCCACCGTGGACCGCGACCTGAACGTGGTGTCGCTGGTGGAGCCGGCGTTCCGCGTCCTGGCGGGGCGGGGGACGTCGGACGTGGACCTGGGCGCCGTCGGGTTCAGCAACGAGATCGCGGACCACGTGTTCGAGATCAAGACGCAGCAGCCGGTGCGCAGCCTGGCCGACGCGGAGCGGATGCTGGCGGAGGGGATCCAGCGCTTCAGCGCCGTGCTGCACGCGGAGTTCGGCGCGCGGCTGATGCCGACGGGGATGCACCCCTGGTTCGATCCGCGGAAGGGGAAGCTGTGGACGCGGTCGGGGCTGCGCATCTACACCACCTACGCGCGGCTCTTCGATGTCCGCACGCACGGGTGGATGAACGTGCACGCGGCCCACATCAACCTGCCGCTGGGGCGCGAGGTAGACGCCATGGCCATGCACACGGCCGCGGCGCTCCTCATCCCCTACCTGCCCGCCCTGGCGGCCAGCAGCCCGATGTACGACGGCGACCTGCAGCCGGCGGTGGACGGGCGGCTGGCGTGGATCCTGGAGCACCAGGCGCGCATCCCGGAATCCTGCGGGGAACTGGTGCCGGAGTACGTGGACAGCTTCGGGGACTACCGCAAGCGCATCCTGGCGCCGATGTACCGGGCGCTGGACCGGCTGCCGGACACGGGCGCCATCCGCCACGAGTTCTTCAACACCCGCGGCGCCATCCTGCGCTTTGCGCGGCGGGCGATGGAGGTGCGGGTGCTGGACACGCAGGAGTGCGTGAAGATGGACGTGGCCATCGCCGTCTTCGTGCGCGCGGCGCTCAAGCACCTTACGGCGCGGGTGGCGGCGGGGCGGGTGGAGCTGCCGGACCACGCGGTGCTGGTGGAGGACTTTCGCGCCTGCATCCGCGACGGAAGCGCGGCCCGCGTACGGGCGCCGCACCTGGATGTGGACCGCGACGCGGACGGACAGGCGGAGGCGCGGACGGTCGTGCGCCACCTGCTGGCCGGCGCGCGGCGCGCGGTGCGCAAGGACGAGGCGGGGTACCTGGACCTGGTGGCGCGGATGATCGAGACGGGGACGCTCTCGGAGCGCATCCGCGCCGAGATGGCGCCCTTCGCGCAGGCGGACGACGAGACGTTCACCGAGGCGGCGCGCCGCATCTACATCGAGCTCATCGACTGCCTGGAGGCCAACGAGCCGTGGGCCAGGCGGGGGCTCTGAGGTGGGGAACGCATGTTGTAAGTCGTTGCCGCGACCGGTCTTGGGTCCGCGCTGGCATGGTCCCTGCGTAGGCGGCGCCGTCCAGGCATTGGACCCGAGGGACCAGGTACATGGCACTACGCAACTTCACCGATTCGCAGGGGCTCACGTGGCGGGTGTGGAACGTGGTTCCGCAGTACTCCATGGGCCGCGATGAGGAGACGATGACGCCGGGGCTGCAGGGCGGCTGGCTGTGCTTCGAGAACTCCGGCGAAAAGCGCCGCCTGTCGCCCATCCCGTCGGACTGGGAGAACGCGGAGGGCGATGCGCTGGAGCGGTACCTTCGCCAGGCGGCGGCCGTACAGCAGCGCGCGACGGCCGGCTGACGGAGCGCCGGCACGGATGGGTGGGGATGGGGATGTTGGTGGCAGGACCGGGTGGTGTGGGGATGGGTGAGCGGGGTGCCGGCTTCGGCTGGCACCCCGTTCTTTTGTGATGGTGTGATGGTGTGATGGTGTGATGGTGTGATGGTGTGATGGTGTGATGGGGTGATGGGGTGATGGGGTGATGGGGTGAACGGGAGAACGGGCGCGAGCCGGCGCCCCGATCTGTCATTTCGAAGGAGCGCCGCGCCGTCCTGTCCGCTCCTCATAACCCAGCGCGCGACTGAGAAATCTACCGTCGGCCTCTTCCGCGTTGGTCGTAGCGTCCGGCACTCGCGGCTACCGTCCGCGCAGGCGGATATTGCGTTTTCCCAGCGGCGAATTCATTCGCTCCCGCGGGCGGATGGCGCGGTGAGTCAGGGTCGCAGTCCGCATCAACAACGCTGGAGACAGCCCCGCTCGGCGCACAACAAACGAGGGCGACGGCCGGTGCCGTCGCCCTCTTCATCATCGCCGAACCGACCCGCTCAGTAGTACGGGTTCACGCCGGCGTCGTGGTCGGTGAGATCGATGATGTCGCGGACTTCGGGGATCTCTTCGCGCACCATGCGGTCGATGCCCTGCCGCAGCGTGAGTGCCGACGCGGCGCACCCCTGGCAGCCGCCCGTCATCCGCACGTAGATCACGTCGTCGGCCACGTCCACCAGCTCCACCGCGCCGCCGTGCGCCGCGATGCGCGGGTTCACCAGCTCGTCGAACACCGCCTGCACCCGCTCCGCCAGCGGCCCCGAGAGGCCGGCGCCGCCGCTGCTGGTGATGGTCGTCGGCGGGCGGTTGGGGCGCGGGGTCTCCACGCGAAACCCGCCGTCGTCGGAGAGCGAGATGGTGGCGCCGCTCAGCAGGGTGCTGGTGTCCAAGTTGAGCAGAACGCGGATGCCCTCGAGGTTGATGGCGATCTCCGTCTTCTGCTTGTCCTCGCGCTCCACCAGCGAGATGGCGTACTCGCGGTCCATGGGGCTGCGGACGGCGCCGTCCTCGCCCGTCGCCAGCGTAATGCGCAGCGCGGGGTCGCGCACCGCCCCGCCATCTACCAGGGCCTGGATTCTGGCGCGGGCCTCGTCGGTCAGCTGGATCATCGTCGTGTTCTCGTGTTCCGTCGGCGGAGCGTCGGTCGCTCCGCGTGCGGATACACTCTCCCTGCGCGGCGGTTCACGCAATGGTTTGATCCCGGCGGAGCACCGGCTACCTTGCTGATGCATCTCCATCCCCGCCGTCCCCGAACGCATGCCCGATCCCCAGGACTTCTACGACGCGCTCGCGCCGTTCTACCACCTCATCTTTCCCGACTGGGACGCCAGCATCGCGCGGCAGGCGGCGGTGCTGGACGAGGTGGTCCGCGCGGAGCTCGGCCCCGGCGCGGAGCGGACGGTGCTGGACGTGGCGTGCGGCATCGGCACGCAGGCGCTGGGGATGGCGGCGCTCGGCTACCACGTCACCGCGTCGGACCTCTCCCCCGCCGCCGTCGCGCGGCTGAAGGAGGAGGCTGTGCGGCGCGGGCTGGCCATCGACGCGAAGGTGGCGGACATGCGCGATGCGTGGGATGCGCATGGTCGGGAGTTCGACGTGGTGCTCTGCGCCGACAACTCGCTGCCCCACCTGCTGACGGATGACGAGATCCTGGTCGCGCTGCTCGGATTTCTGCGATGCACCGCGCCCGGCGGCATCTGCCTGATCTCCATCCGCGACTACGACGCCATCGACTTGGCGACCGCGCGGGTGCATCCGTACGGCGTGCGGGAGGAGGATGGCGCGCGGTGGGTGCTGTTCCAGGTATGGGACCCGCGCCCGCCGCTGTACGAGACCAGCATGTACGTGGTCGAGGATCGCCGCGACGCCGGCATCCAGACGCGGGTGATGCGCGCCACCTGCTACGCCGTCCCCGTCGCGCGGCTCGTGGAACTGATGCAGGAAGCCGGCTTCACCGACGTGCGGCGGCTGGACAACGCCTTCTACCAGCCACTCATCATCGGCCGGCGCACCGCAGACTGAATCGGGCGCATCCCATCACCTTGTCACCCGTTCACCCCATCACCCGTTCACCCCATCACCCGTTCACCTCATGCTTCGCAGCGACGTCCACGAAGCCAACCGCCTCTCCTGGAACGCCGCCACGCAGGCGCACAACAGCCATAAGGCCGATCAGGCCGCGTTCCTGCGCGCCGGCGGCAGCACACTCTTTCCCGAGGAGCGGGAGCTGCTGGGGGAGGTGGATGGGATGACGCTCGTCCACCTGCAGTGCAACTCCGGGCAGGACACGCTGAGCCTGGCCCGCCTGGGCGCGCGCGTGACGGGCGTGGATATCAGCGATACGGCGGTGGACTTCGCGCGGCGGCTGGCGGCGGAGTCGGGGATCGCGGCCGAGTTCGAGCGGGCGGACGTGTTCGCGTGGATGCACGCCGCCGCGCGCGCGGGGCGCCGCTATGACCGCGCGTTCTCGTCCTACGGTGCGGTGGCGTGGATTTCGGACCTGCGGGCGTGGGCGCGGGGGATCGCGGAAATCCTGGCGCCGGGCGGGCGCTTTGTGCTGGTTGAGTTCCACCCCGCGGCGACGATGTTTGATGAAGAATTGCGGCTCGCGTATCCGTACTCCAGCGCCGGTGAGCCGATCGAGACGGAGACGGGCGTGAGCGACTACGTGCGCGACTCCGTGGCGGGGCTGGCGCCCTCCGGCTACGTGGAGGGCGTGGCGGGTTTTACCAATCCGCACCACTCGTTCGACTTTCAGTGGGGCGTCTACGAGGTGGCGCAGGCGCTGATCGACGCGGGGCTGCGCCTGGAGCGGCTGCGGGAGTGGCCGTATTCCAACGGCTGGGCGCCATTTCGAGGGATGTGCGCGATGCCCGGCCGCCGTTTCCGCCCGCCCGAAGGCGTGCCCGACCTGCCGCTGATGTACGGCATCGCCGCGGTAAAGCCTGCCTGATCCCGACACAGGTGGTACACGCGAGCGCGCCTGTGTCACCATCGGGGCGGAACCATCGGCCGGTTCAGGGTACCAAGCAAACCGTGCGGCAGATGCCGATCCACCAAAACCGGCCCGTCCGGCGAACGCGTAAGGGAGCTTCGGGAAACAAGATGCACGTTTACCTTCGGGACGAGGCGGTCGACCTGGAGATGCGCGAGGTGGAGCCCGAAGGACTGCTGTCCGACGACTCCGCCCTGATCCCGGTCGCCTTTTACGCGGATGGCAACGAGAACCCGTCGTTTCGGGCTTTCCTGCCTCCGGAGACCATCGTGATCCTGCATCAGGTCATCCGCGGCCCCGTGCGGCTGGGGCTGATGGCCGAGGAGCCGGAAGAGCCGGACAAGGAGATCCAGGCCATGGTGGGGCTCACCATCCCCGTCGAGGCGCTCCCCCCCGGCATGGTGGCCGAGGCCGAGGAGGGCGAGCACGAGCTGGAGCCCTGGCAGACCGGCGGCGTAACCGAGTCGTGGAAGGGCGACGACGCGGACGACGACGAGGACCGCCCGCGCACGGTGATGCTGGCCTTTGCGCCGCTGGTGCGTATCAAGCGCCGCCATCCCTCCGACTTTGCCGAGGAGCTGGCGGATCTGCTGGAGAGCGCGCTGTCCGGCGCCACCAAGCCCTCGCTCGAGGCGCGGGTGGAGCGGATGCTCGGACTCTGAAGGGTACGAAAGTACGACGGTACGAAAGTACGTTGAAAAGCCCGCCCCTTCGCGAGGGGCGGGCTTTTTTCGTGCTCCGACGGTGCGAGCAGAAACCAACCTGTCTCGATACTCGATCCGGGAAACACCTGTCATTCTGAGGGAGCGCCCACCCCGGGGCCGCGGCGTCGCACCGAACCGTCCGGCGCGACCGAAGAATCTCCGTCCCCTCGCGCTGGACCCGTACCCGGGCAACGCCCGGGAACCCTTCCCGGCGGAAAGACTCTGTCGCCCAGCATAAAGATTCTTCAGTCGGCGCCAGGCTTTGCAGCGAGAGGCAGAGCCCCGCGCGGCGCCTCCTTCAGAATGACAGTTGGGCTGGACAAGGTTTTACCCATTCCAGGGAAACACCTGTCATTCTGAGAGAGCGCCCACCCTGGAG
>DASTVC010000510.1:0-6471 GCA_035759295.1 Longimicrobium sp.
CTTTGGCGCGGTGGAGTGAGGAACGGCAGGGAATAGGGAATAGGGAATAGGGAATAGGGAATAGGGAATAGGGAATAGCCTGCAACCGCGGATTGTGGTTGCAGGCTGCTTTTGCGTCGGGGGCCGACCTCTCGGCTGAGCGGCTGAAGCCGCCGCAACGAGGGCGGAAAGCCCCGCAAACTGCGCGGGGCTTCAACCGAGGGTGGACGCGCGGCACGTAACGATTTGGTGGCACGGACCCGTCCGCGCAGGCGGACATCGCGTTGTCCCAGCCGCGAATTCATTCGCCCCGGCCATGCCTGAGCGGCTGAAGCGCCCGCCGAAGCATCCCGCTCAGCATCCTATGAGTGCGGCGATCAACTGACGGCACTCGGCGAAGACGGAGGGGAGTTCGCGCGGCTCGTCGAGAATGGAGACCAGACGCGTGGAGTCGAGGAGGCGCGCGGCAGAGAACCAGTCGTCCGGCAGCGCGCCGTGTGCGGCGCGGTATCCGCGCTTAAACGCCGCGCGGAACTCCGGAGAGTAGCGTTGCGGATACCGGAACAGGCTCCCCACGTCCCACAGCGCGGAGCCCAGGCCGGCAGACTCCCAGTCGATCACGCCGCTGATCTCCCAGCCACCCTCGCCGGCGCGGCGCACCAGCACGTTCCTGCCGCCGAAGTCGCCGTGCACCAGACCGCCGGGATGCTCCAGCGCTTGCAGCCGCGCCGCATCCCCCGCGAACCGCGCGCGAAGGCCATCCGCCAGCGCCGCTCCCAGCCGCTCGCGCGCCAGGCCCGTCCGCAGCCGCTCGGCCGCGCGCGCGAGCCGCGCGTCGATCCGGATCGCGTCCAGATCGGGACCATGGACGCCCGGCGCGGCAGCCACGGCGGCGAGAAGCCGGCCGAGTGGCTCCGCCAGGTCCATCAGCGCGGCGGGCCCCGCATCACGCCGGCATTCGTTCAGCGTGACGCCCTCGATCCAGTGATAGACGAGATACGGATGCGCACCGCCTGCGTCGGCGCAGAGCACGTCGGGGACGGGGATCGCGGCCGACAGGGCGGGAAGGAGCCAGCGCTCCAGGTCGAGCGCGGCACGGCCCGCGGCGTAGAGGCGCAGCCCGTATGCGGCGCCATCCGTCGCGGTGACGCGATACGTCGTGTTCGTCAGCCCGGCCCCGACACGCGCGATGCCACGCACTGCCGTCTCCACGGCGGGCGCCATCATCACCTTGATCGTCTGCCGGTCGAGGTGGATCACCGGGTTTGCGGGTGGATCCAAAGGCATGGAGGACGTGGGTTTGAGCCGCGGTCGGACTTTGCGCATTTCCAGCGGGGTGCCCGCGAGACCTGGGCGCGCACTGCACCGGCCCGAACCCCGGGGCCGCCAATCCGCGAAGGCGGATTTCGTGTAGTTGTTGCCGCGAATTTATTCGCCCCTGCCGCGAACCGCACGACATCCCGGCGCCATCCGCGGTCCCCTGATGCCGCGGAAGATTGCCGGCGGCGCGGTTCTCCGCCCCATCCCGCACACTTCACGCTTCGTCCCGCCTCGCTTGCGCCTTTCCCCGCCCGCGCTCCAGATTGCGCCGCAACACCAAACCGGGAGAAACATCAGATGATCACGCGTTGGTCTCCGGCGCTTGCCGCCGCGGCGCTGCTGGCCGGGTGCGCCGGACCGCCGGCTTCGTCGCCGTCGCCCATGCAGGCGCCGTCCCGCATCGAGCGGCCCATCCCCTACCCCGCCACGCCGCCCGCGGAATACCAGCGCGCAGTGGCCGCCGGCACCCGCACCACCACCGGGGCCCCGGGAGCGCGCTACTGGCAGAACCGCGCCGACTACGCCATCCGCACCCGGGTGATCCCCGACCAGAAGCGGCTGGAGGGGAGCGAGACCATCACCTACACCAACCACTCGCCCAACCCGCTGGCGCAGCTGCACGTGGACCTTACGCTCAACCAGAACGCGGGCGGCGTGGTGCGCAACGAGCCGGCCGAGGTCACCGGCGGCGTGGAGGTCACGCGGGTGGCGGTGGACGGGCAGACGGTGGCGGAGGGCGGCCGCAACGGCGCGCGCTACAGCATCAACGGCACGCGGATGATCATCGTCCCCGCGTCACCGGTCGCGCCCGGGGCCACCGTGCGCATCGCCGTGGACTGGGGGTTCAAGGTGCCGCAGGCCGGCGCCAGCGGCCGCATGGGGTACAGCGAGGACAACCTGTTCTTCTTCGCCTACTTCTACCCCGCCATGGCCGTGTATGACGACGTGATCGGCTGGCAGCCGGACCCGTTCCGCGGCACGGCGGAGTTCTACGCCGACTTCGGCAGCTACGACGTGACGGTCGAGGCGCCGCCGCAGTGGATCGTCCATGGCACCGGCGTGCTGCAGAACCCGGAGCAGACGCTGGCGCCCGCCATCCTGCAGCGCTACCGCCAGGGAATCGCCAGCGACCAGGTGGTGCACGTGGTCACCCCGGCGGACTTCGGGCACACGACCACCGCGGGGCAGAACGGCCTGGTGAGCTGGCGGTTCCGGGCGGACAGCGTGCGCGACGTGGCGTACAGCGTGACCCGCGCCAGCAACTGGGACGCGCGCCGCACCGCCGTGGGCGACCGCGACGGCGACGGGCGGGCGGACCACACCGCCATCCACGCCTTCTGGCGCGCCAACGCCCCCCGCTGGGCCAGGGCGGCCGACATGGAGGCGCACGCCATCACCTTCCTGTCGGAGTTCACGGGGCTCCCGTACCCCTGGCCGCATATGACCTCGGTGGAGGCCGAGGACATCATCAGCGGCGGGATGGAGTATCCGATGATGACGATCATCAGCGCCTACACGCGCTCCAGCGACGAGTCGCTGTACGGCGTAACGGCGCACGAGCTGGCGCACATGTGGGTGCCGATGATCGTGAGCGTGGACGAGCGGCGCTACTCGTGGATGGACGAGGGGATGACCACGTACCACGAGGCGCAGGCCCGCAAGGACACCTTCCCCACCAGCACGGGCGAGATCGAGGACCGCGAGTCGTACCTGAACACCGCGCGGGCCGGCGGCGAGGGCGAGATCATGCGCCGCAGCGACTTCCACTACACCTCGGGGGCGTTCGGCACCGCGTCGTATCCCAAGCCGTCCACCAACTTCGTCTCGCTGCGCGCCATCCTGGGTGAGGCCACCTTCAACCGCGCGTGGCGCACCTTCCAGCAGCGCTGGGCGTGGAAGCACCCGTATCCGTGGGACCTGTTCAACACCTTCGAAGAGGTGTCGGGCCGGGACCTGGACTGGTTCTGGCGCACCTGGTTCTACGAGACGTGGACGCTGGACCAGGCCGTCGGCAGCGTGACGGAGGGTTCCGGCGGCGCCACCATCGTCATCGAGGACCGCGGCCTGGCGCCCATGCCCGCGCGCGTGACCGTCACCCGCGAGAACGGCGATACGCAGACGGTGGAGGTGCCGGTGGAAACCTGGCTGGAGGGCCGCAAGTCCGCGACGCTCACGCTTCCCCGCGCCGCCTCTCCCGTGATCCGCGTGGAGATCGACGCGGAGAACGCGTTCCCGGACATCGACCGCGGCAACAACGTGTGGACGCGGCCGGGGTCGTGAACGGGTAAACGGGTGAACGGGTGATGGAGTGATGGAGTGAAAGGGTAGAGGCGGGACCTTCGCGACCCGCGGGGGCCCTCTCCCCCGACCAGCCTTACGCTCGTTCCTCGCGACGGCGGTCGACCCCTCCCCCAACTTCGGGGGAGGGGTTGGCGTTTCCTCGACTACCCTGCCTGTAAACAACCCCTCCCCCGCAGTTTGGGGGAGGGGTCGCCGCGAGCCGCGAGGAACGAGCGGCGAAGACGGCGGGGGAGAGGGCCTCCCTGGCATAGCCGGGAGTCGCCGCGCGGTACAACCTCCCCACCCGTTCACCCGTTCACCCGTTCACCCTCCCCACCTTGACCGCACCCGCCCGCACGACGCATTCTCCCCCCTCATCCCGACCACATCCCCCCGCCCCACCCGTCCGGAAGCTCCCGATGCTCAAGAAGCTGCTCTACGTCCTCGCGGGCCTGCTCGCGCTGGTGGTCGTCGTGCTGGTCGGTACGCGCGTGTGGATGGGACGCTCGCAGCCGGACCCCACGCGCGGCGCGGCGCTGGCGGGGCTGCACGCGGAGGTGGAGGTGTGGCGCGACTCGTTGGGGGTGCCGCACGTCTGGGCGGGGAACGAGGAGGACCTGTTCCGCGCCATGGGCTACGTGCACGCGCAGGACCGCCTGTTCCAGATGGAGATGTTCCGGCGCGTGGCCGACGGGCGCCTGGCGGAGATCCTGGGCGCGGACCTGGTGGATACGGACAAGTTCCTGCGCACCGTGGGCATGGGGCGCAGCGCGGCGGAGAACGAGGCGCGGCTGGCGCCCGAGCACCGGCGGATGCTGCAGGCCTACGCCGACGGCGTGAACGCGTGGATGCGCACCCACCGCGGCCCGCTGCCGCCGGAGTTCGTCACCCTGCGCTTCAAGCCCGAGCCGTGGACCGTCCGCAACACCCTTTCCATCGCCAAGATCATGGCGTGGGACCTGGCGGACTACGACCTGGGCCTCAACCTGCAGCGCGCCGTCGACAAGGTGGGCGCCGAGAAGGGGCGCGACCTCTATCCCTTCTATCCGCAGGACGCCGTCACCATCCTGGGCGCCGACGCCGACTGGCAGGGCCGCGGCGCCGCCCCGGCCGCGGCCCCCGCAGCCGTCCCCGCGCAGCGCGTAAGCGGCCGGGTCCCCCTCCCCGACGTGCCGCCGCTCGCGCTGGAGCTGCTGGAGTCCGTCTCCGCCGCGCACGCCTCCAACTCCTGGGTCATCGGCGGGTCGCGGACCAGGTCGGGGAAGCCGATCCTCGCCAACGACATGCACCTGGCGCTGCGGGCGCCGGCCATCTGGTACCTGGCCGCCCTGCACGGCGGCGGCTTCAACGTGGCGGGAATGACGCTCCCCGGCGTCCCCGTCGTCGTCGCGGGGCACAGCGACCACGTGGCGTGGGGCTACACCAACGCCATGGTGGATGACGTCGACTTCTTCGTGGAGCAGGTGGATTCCGCGAATCCCAACCGGTATCGCACGCCGCAGGGGTGGGCGGAGATGACGGTCCGCCGGGAGACGATCCGCATCAAGGGCGGCGACAGCATCGTCCACACCGTCCGGACGACGCGGCACGGCCCCGTGGTCTCCGACGCGGAGGATCGCGGCGGCGACCGAGTGCTCTCGATGCAGTGGACGGCGTACGAGCCGTCGACGGAGGTCGTGGCGCTGCTGGGGATGAACACGGCACGCAGCGCGGACGAGTTCACCACCGCCCTGCGCGGCTTCAACAACCCGCACCAGAACGTGATCTTCGCGGACCGCGACGGGCGCTTCGGCTACTGGATGGGCGGCCGCGTCCCCGTCCGCCGCGGCGGCGACGGCATCCTTCCCCAGCCCGGGTGGACGGGAGAGGCGGACTGGACCGGGTTCCTGGGCTTCGACCAGCATCCGCACGTGCTGAACCCGGCGGACGGCTTCGTGGTCACGGCCAACAACCGGCAGGTGGGGCCCGCGTATCCGCACCACATCACCAGCAACTGGGCCGAGCCGTGGCGCGCCACCCGCATCCGGCAGATGGTGGAGGCGGGTCAGGGCCTTACGGCGGCGGACGTGGCGCGGCAGCAGATGGACGTGCGCGACGTCTTTGCCCTGCGCCACCTTCCCCGCGCCATCCAGGCCGCCGAGCGCGCCCAGCTGGCCGACGCCGCCCGCGAGCTGCGCGCCTGGAACGGCGAGGCGCGGCTGGATTCCCGCGGCGCGGCGCTGTTCTACACCTGGTTCGAGGAGTTGCGCACCCGCGTGGGGAACGACGAGTTCGGCGGCGAGAACGTCTACTTTCCCCGCACCACCATGGACCGCATCCTGGAGCAGGGCGGCGGCGCGTGGGTGGATGACGTGACCACGGCGGGCCGGACGGAGACCCTGGACGAGCTGGCGGCCGAGGCCATGCGCACCGCCGCGACGGCCGTGGGAACGCAGACGTGGGGCGCGCTGCACCAGACGCGGATCGGGCATCCCATGGGCGTGGTAGCGGTGCTGGACCGCGCGCTCAAGCTCAACATCGGCCCGTTCCCCAGTGCCGGCGCGTACTACACGGTGAGCGTGAGCGGGTGGAGCGCGCGCAAGCCGCCGTTCACCAACGCGTACGGAAGCAGCCAGCGCCACGTGGTCGACATGGCGGACCCCGACGGCTCCGGCGGCTTCGTGATCCCCACGGGGCAGAGCGGCATCCCCTTCTCCCCCCACTACCGCGACCAGACGCCCCTGTGGCGCGAAGGCCGCCTGTGGATCATCCCCCTGGACCGCGCCAAAGCCGAGCGCCGCGCCGTCAGCCGCATGACGCTGCGGCCGGAGGGACGGTAGACGGCGAAGGATGAGCGGATGAGGATGAGCGGATGAAACCGCTGCTGGAAAAGCGACAAGCCCCGTCCCGGCG
>DASTVC010000511.1:0-3857 GCA_035759295.1 Longimicrobium sp.
CGTCCAGGGGAAGGACGCGGATCACGGAGCCGGACGGGTCGGCCGGGGTGTCGGCGGGGACCTGGGGGATCCAGCGGCCGAGCGCGGGGAGAAGGGGCGGATGCACCTCCAGCCGCAGACGGCCGTCTTCGAGAAGGGAGCGGACGATCACGCGCGCGCCGGCGAGGGAGAGATCACGCGCGCAGGGCGAAGGGGTTCATGCGGTCGGGCGGGGCGGGCTCGGCGGCGGGGTCGCGCACCACCCAGGCGTGCGCCACGATCGGCGTCTCCGCCCCCTGTCCCGCGCGCACGCCGATGCGCACCACGGCGGGAACGCCGTAGCGGCGCAGCGCCAGGCACTCGGCCACGCTGCGGTACAGGCAGGTGTTCCGCCACGGCAGCCCCGGTACGGCGGCGAGCACGCGGACCACCACGCGCGACGCCCGGATCACGCCGCGGGGCGGATCCGGCTCGGCGGCCGCGGCGGCGGGGGGCACCAGCAGCTCCTGCCAGCGGCGGCCGCGCAGCCAAAGCGGCACGCGCAGCGCCGACCAGGCGCCGGTGAGCGCGGCCCCCGCCAGACGAATCACGCCGCGTCGCCCCCGGCGGGCGCCACCAGCCCGCGCTCCGCCAGCTCGGCCAGCAGCCGGTCCACCTCGGCCGCGGCCACGGGGCGCTCCACGTCGAAGTGCGCGCACAGGTCGTCCACCAGCGCCTCGCGCCCCAGCCCGCGCTCCAGCCCCTTGTAGACGGCGGCGGCGGTGGCGTTGAGCCGGTAGTAGTTCTTGGTATCCATGTGCAGCAGCACCGCCTCGCCTTCCAGGTGGGCGGCCAGCACGTCGTCGGGAACCCGGTGGGTGCGCGCTTCGTCGGTCATTCGATCGTTGGTAGGGTGTGCTACTGCGCCACCGAGGGGCGCCGCGGAAAGCCGCCCGCCACGGGGATGGGGTTCACCGTCTGCGGCGCGGCCGGGTCGATCCACACCAGCCGCGTCTGGTCCGTCCCCGTGAACTCGGTGTAGACCAGCCGCCCGTCCTTGGTCCACGAGGGCTCCGCCTCTACCCCCGTGCGGTCGCTGAGCCGGGTGACGGTGCCGTCGGAAAGGCGGACCAGGAAGACGGCCGCGTCGCCCTCGCGCGTGGAGGCGAACGCCACCCACTTGTCGTCCGGGCTCCACGCCGGGTCCACCTCGGCCGCCGTCCCGCCCACCACCATCTGAGGCTCGCCGCCGGGGGTGAGCTGGTAGATGTCGGCCGTGCCGGTGGCGGTGCCCACGAACGCCAGCCGGTTTCCCGTGGGCGCCCACGACGGCGACGTCTCGGGGCTGCCGCCGAACCCGAAGTTGGGTGCCGCCTGGGCCGCGCCGGCGCCGCTGGAGAGCGAGGTCCACAGCTTGGCCACGCCGGACGGATCGGTGGCGTACGCCAGCCGCTGCCCGTCTGCCGAGAGCGCCGGCGCCGACTCCGACCGCGTGCTGTTGGTCACGCGCGTCTCCGCGCCGCCGGCCAGCGGCATGGAGTAGAGCTCCGCCGCGCCGTGGCGAAAGGTGACGAACACCACGCTGCCGCCGCCGGTGCTGGCGTCGCGCTCATCCGCCACGTCGGTGGTGAGCCGCATGAAGTCGCCGCCGTCCAGCGCGACCCGGTAGATGTCGCGGTTGCCCCCCGACGACATGTCGAACACCACCGAGGGCGGCGGCGCCACGGTCAGCCGTACCGTTCCAGTGCGGTCTCCGGCCTGCGCCCGCACCTCGATCTCCCCCGCGCGCAGCAGGCGCAGCGTGGCGCCGTCCACCACCAGCGCCGCGTCGGCGGGGGTCACGGTGAGCGTCACCTGGCCCGCGGGGAGCGCCTGCCCGTCCCGCGCCGTCGTCACCGTGACCAGCTGGCTGCGCTCCAGCCGGCCGGACGAGGAGAGCGCCAGACCGGCGGGGGGCGGCGTGGTGCCACCGCCGCCATCGCAGCCGGCCAGCAGCGCGGCCGCGACCATCGCGGCGCCCAGGCCGCGGAGCAGTCGAAAGTTCGAGATTGGCACGGCAGGGCGGAGGGTGAGGGGAAGAGCGCGGGACAGCCTGTGAAATATGGACTTGCGGAGCGCCCGGCACCAGTGTCGCGCCCGCATACACCCCGTCCGCGCGCCGGTGCCGCATCCATCCGTCGAAAAAGAAGGGTCTTCGTCGATTCGGTTGCAAACAGCGGCTCCCCATGGTGAGGTCACCACGCGCAGCGCCCGTGTCCATCCACATCGGCCATCGCGGGGCGCACAGCTCGTCCCTGGGAATGCAGGGAACGATGGAAGGACCGAAGCGCGGCAGGGGGCCATCCGCATTTTTTCAGACACCCCGTGCCCGCCGCCGCGCTCCGCAACCCACCAGTCCGGCTTCACCGGAGGCGCGAGCCCGCGAACCGTCCCCTCGCGCGAACCTCGGCGGGAACGCCCCCGCCTTCTCGCGGGCCCCGGGCTTCGCAAGATCGCGCATCGGGTGTTCGTGGAAGCCGGGTCCGGCGCGCTTGCGGCAGGACGTCGGCGCCGGGGCTGAAGACGAGGATGGCGGGATAGGTATCTCCCAGAAAACGCGGATGGCCCCCTGCCGCGCTTCCCTCCCTCTGCCGTTCCCGACGCGTCCACACACGCGTGGAGCGACCCCCGCCTGCCGCCGATCCTGACACCATTCCACTGCATCGTGAGTCATCTCGCCCTTGCAGGGCGTGACGCACAGGTGCAGCCAGATCCGCGACGAACCAGAAGAAACACTCGTATCCCGAATCCGGCTGAACACCTCGTCCAGGCGGAGGACTGCTTGCTCACACGGAGGGCACGGAGATCACGGAGTTGGCTGATCCTGTGTCCTCCGTGGGAGGCCCGTTCTATTGCCGGATTCGGTTACCACGCGGAGCAGCAGAGGAGCCTGGAGAGCGATCGGATCCCCCGCCGGCGGATCACGATTCCGGCTACGGCTGTGCCTGGGGCGGCGGGTTCTTGAAGCGCTCGCACGTCTTGAGGATGGTGGTGCGCGTGGGCTCCTCCAGCCCGCCCGCCTGGGCCAGGCAGCTGGCGTACTGCTTTTCCGGCGTGTCCACGTACGGCTCAGTCGGGGGCTTGTAGTCGGGCCCCATCACCCGGCGCGTCATGGCCTCGCCGTCCGCGGCCTGCTTGGCCACCGCCGCGGCCGATTCGGCGGGCGTCAGCTGGGGGGGCACGTACACCTCCTCCGCCATGCTGTCCTGCGCGGCGGCGTCCGCCGCGTCGCCGCTCGCGCGGTCGCGGCTGCAGGCGGCGGCAAGGGCGAGGGCGATGAGGACGGGAGCCAGCGTCGAAAAACGGTGCATCGGTCGGGTCTTGAAGTCAGTGTCCGGGGAAGGGAACGGGCCGGCCCGCCGCCGATCCCCTCCGTGAGTGAATGCGGCCGGACGGGAAGCCCGTCCGGCCGGGAGCGTCAGGGCGCCGGCGTGGCCGTCAGCAGCGCCTCCAGCCGCTGGATGCGCGCCTCCAGGGCCGCCTTGTCGGCCTGCAGCTGCTCGATCTGCCGCGCCTGCTGGTCCATCCGGGACTGCATCTCCGTCGTCCGGGCGTCCAGCGCCTTTACGGCGGCGAAGTTCACTCCGTCGATGTCCAGGTGGCCGATGGCCAGCGGCTCCGTCCCCAGCCCGAACTCGCGCCAGAAGTCCTCCGCGAAGGGACCCATGTGCCGCGACTGGCGCCCCTCGTCGATGTAGTTCCAGGTGTTGACCGGGATCCGCCGCATCCGCGAGAGCACGTCCTCGCCCTCCACGTCGGCGAAGTTCTCCTTGAGCGTGATGCTGGACGCGCAGGTGATGGAGGCGCCGCCCGCCGCGATGTTGCAGCCGTTCGTCAGCGTCGCGTTGCTGCGGAAGCGG
>DASTVC010000512.1:0-4870 GCA_035759295.1 Longimicrobium sp.
GGGGTGGAGGCGGCGGTGCGGCGCACGCACGCGCTGCTGGCGGACCTGCTGCGGCACGAGCACGCCTCCCTGGCGCTGGCGCAGCGCTGCAGCGGCGTGGTGGCACCCGCGCCGCTGTTCACCTCGCTGCTGAACTTTCGCCACGGCGTCGCGGCCAGGGGTTCGCAGCAGGCGGGGCAGGCGGGGCAGCCGGGGGAGGGCGTGCGGCACCTTGTCGTGGTGGAGCGGACGAACTACCCCGTGGCGGTCATCGTGGACGACCATGGGGAGGAGTTCTCGCTGACCGCGCAGGTGGCGGCCCCGGCGGAGGCGGAGCGGGTGTGCCGAATCATGCACACGGCACTGGAGCGGCTGGTCGAGGCGCTGGAGGTCGATCCCGGGCGGGCGAGCGGGAGCATCGACGTGCTGCCGGAGGCGGAGCGCCGGCAGGTGGTGGAGGCGTGGAACCGCACGGACGCGGAGTATCCCGCGGACCGGTGCATCCACGAGCTGTTCGAAGCCCAGGTGGAGCGCACGCCCGATGCGACGGCGGTGGCGTTCGAAGGAGAGCGTCTCACCTGCGCGGAGCTGAACCGGCGGGCCAACCGGCTGGCGCACCACCTCCGCTCCCTGGGCGTGGGTCCGGACGTGCGGGTGGGGATCTGCGTGGAGCGCGGGCCGGAGATGGTGGTGGGGTTCCTGGGGGTGCTCAAGGCGGGAGGGGCGTACGTGCCGCTGAACCCGGGCCAGCCCGCGGAGCGGCTGTCGTACATGCTGGCCGACAGCGCCCCGGCGGTGGTGCTCACGCAGCAGGCGCTGCGAGACCGGGTCGAGAAGACGGACGTGCCGGTGCTGGAGATCGACGCCGACAGGCCGGAGTGGGCGGACCAGGCCGCGACGGACCCGGTGCGCGCGGGCCTCACCCCCGGGCACCTGGCGTACGTGATCTACACCTCCGGCTCCACCGGCCGCCCCAAGGGCGTGCTGGGGACGCACCGCGCCATGGTCAACCGCCTGGCCTGGGGATGGAAGACGTATCCGTACGGGCCGGGCGAGGTGGTGGCACAGAAGACGTCGATCGGCTTCGTGGACGCGGTGGCGGAGATCTTCGGGCCGCTGCTTGCCGGCGTGCCTCTGGCCATCATCGGCGACGCTGCCGCGCGGGAGCCGGAGCGGCTGATGGACGCGCTGGCGGCGGAGGGGTGCACGCGCATCGTCCTGGTGCCGTCGCTGCTGCGGGCCATGCTGGAGGCCGCGCCGGAGCTGGGCGCGCGCGTGCCGGCCCTGCGCACGTGGGTGTGTAGCGGCGAACGGCTGGACGCGGAGCTGTGCCGCGCCTTTGCCCGCGCCGTCCCGGACGGGGTGCTCATCAACCTCTACGGCTCGTCCGAGGTGGCGGCGGACGTCACCTGTTTCGATACGCGGGCGCTGGGGGAGGACGACGGTGCCGTGCCGATCGGGCGGCCGATCGCGAACACGCGCATCTACGTGCTGGACGCGGCGCTCCGGCCCGTGCCCGCCGGGGTGCCGGGCGAGATCTGCGCGGGCGGCGACGGGGTGGCGCGGGGCTACCTGGACCGCCCGGGGTTGACGGCGGAGAGGTTCGTACCGGACCCGTTCGCGGCGCGGCCGGGCGCGCGGATGTACCGCACGGGCGACCGCGGCCGGTTCCGGCAGGACGGCACGCTGCTGTACCTGGGCCGCGCCGACCACCAGGTAAAGCTCCGCGGAATGCGCATCGAGCTGGGCGAGGTGGAGGCCGTGCTGGCCGCCCACCCCGCCGTGCGCCTGGCCGTGGTGGACGTGCGCGAGCTCGTCCCGGGCGAGCCGTCGCTGGCCGCGTGGATCGTCGCGGAGAACGGTGCCGCGCCCGCGTCCGCCGAGCTGGAAGGGTGGCTGCGCGAGCGGCTGCCGGACTACATGGTGCCGGGTGCCATCGTCTCGCTGGAGGCGCTGCCGCTGGGCCCGACGGGCAAGCTGGACCGCCGCGCCCTTCCCGCGCCGCGCTCCACCGCGGCCGCGTGGGAGAGCCCGCGGACGCAGGTGGAAGAGGTGCTGGCGGGGATCTGGGCCGAGGTGCTGCGGGCGGAGCGGGTGGGGGCGGGCGACCACTTCTTCGCCCTGGGCGGCCACTCGCTGCTGGCCGTACGCGTGGTGTCGCGCGTGCGGCATCTGCTGGGCGTGGAGGTGCCGCTGGCGGAGCTGTTCCGCTCCCCCGTGCTGTCGGACCTTGCGCGCGCCATCGAGAACGCGGCCCGCACCGAGCTACCGCCGATCGAGCGGGTGGAGCGGAGCGATCGGCTCCCGCTCTCCTTCGCGCAGCAGCGGCTCTGGTTCCTGGAGCAGTTCGGCGATCTCGGCGGCGCGTACCACATCCCCATGCGGCTGCCGCTGCAGGGAGAGCTGGACCAGGGAGCGCTGGGGCGCGCGCTGGACGCGATCGTCGCCCGCCACGAGGCGCTTCGCACCACGTTCGTGGAGGTGGAGGGCGAGCCGGTGCAGCGGATCGCCCCGGCGGAGGAGAGCCGGTTCCCTCTCGCCGAGCACGACCTGATCGGCGATCCCCAGGCGCGGTCCGCGCTCCGGCGGCTGGTGGGTGAGGAGGCGCGCGCGCCCTTCGACCTGGCGCGGGGGCCGCTCATCCGCGGCCGGCTGATTCGGATGTCGCAGGACGATCACCTGCTCCTCGTCACCATGCACCACATCGTCTCCGACGGGTGGAGCCTGGGGGTGTTCACCCGCGAGCTGGGCGCGCTCTACGACGCGTTCCGCCGCGGCGAGCCCGATCCCCTTCCCGCGCTGCCGGTGCAGTACGCGGACTACGCGGCGTGGCAGCGGCGCTGGGTGGACGGCGACGTGCTGAAGGAGCAGGCGGAGTACTGGACGGAAACGCTCGCCGGCGCCCCGGCGCTGCTGGAGCTGCCCACCGACCATCCGCGGCCGGCAGAGGTGGACCATGCGGGTGCGTCGATGGGCGTGGAGCTGGACGAGGCGCTGACGGCCGGGCTGAAGGCGCTGGGCCAGCGGCACGGCACCACGCTCTTCATGACCGTGCTGGCCGGCTGGGCCGCGGTGCTGGGCCGGCTGTCGGGGCAGGAGGACGTGGTCGTCGGCACTCCCACGGCCAACCGTGGGCGCATCGAGATCGAGGGGCTGATCGGCTTCTTCGTGAACACGCTGGCGCTGCGCGTGGACCTTGCCGGCTCGCCCTCCGTGGGGGAACTGCTGGGGCGGGTACGGGAGCGGGCGCTGGGGGCGCAGCAGAACCAGGACATCCCGTTCGAGCAGGTTGTGGAGCTGGTGCAGCCCGCGCGCAGCATGGCGCACAGCCCGCTCTTCCAGGTGATGTTCGGTTGGCACAACGCCTCGAGCGGCGGGCTGGAGCTGCCGGGGCTCACGCTCGGCTCGGCGGGCTCGCCAGGATCCGCGGGATCTGCGGGATCTACGCGATCTACGGGATCGGCGGGATTGGCGGAACTGGCGGGATTGGCGTCGGAAGCGGCGGCGAAGTTCGACCTGTCGCTCGACCTGCTGGAGCGGGACGGCCGCATCGTCGGAAGCGTGACGTATGCGACCTCGCTCTTCGAACGGGCGACGGTGGAGCGGCAGGTCGGCTACCTTCGCCTCGCGCTGGAGGCGATGGTGGCGGACGAGCGGCAGCCGGTGGACCGGCTGGCGCTGCTGCCCGAACACGAGCGCCGGCAGGTGGTGGAGGCGTGGAACGCGACGGACGCCGAGTATCCGGCGGACTGGTGCATCCACGAGCTGTTCGAGGCCCAGGTGGAGCGCACGCCCGATGCGACGGCCGTGGCCTTCGAGGGTCGCTCGCTCACCTGCGCGGAGCTGAACGCGCGGGCGAACCGGCTGGCGCACCACCTCCGCTCCCTGGGCGTGGGTCCCGACGTGCGGGTGGGGATCTGCGTGGAGCGCGGGCTGGAGATGGTGGTGGCGTTCTTGGGGGTGCTCAAGGCGGGCGGGGCGTACGTGCCGCTGGACCCCGGCCAGCCCGCGGAGCGGCTGTCGTACATGCTGGCCGAAAGCGCCCCGGCGGTGGTGCTCACGCAGCAGGCGCTGCGAGACCGGGTCGGGAAGACGGACGTGCCGGTGCTGGAGATCGACGCCGACAGCCCGGAGTGGGCGGACCGGCCCGCGACGGACCCGGCGATCGAGGGACTGACGCCGGCGCACCTGGCGTACGTGATCTACACCTCCGGAAGCACCGGCCGACCCAAGGGCGTGCTGGGGACGCATCGGGCCATGGTCAACCGCTTGGCCTGGGGATGGGAGGCGTATCCATACGGGCCGGGCGAGGTGGTGGCGCAGAAGACGTCGATCGGCTTCGTGGACGCGGTGGCGGAGATCTTCGGGCCGCTGCTCGCCGGCGTGCCGCTGGCCGTCATCGGCGACGCTGCCGCGCGGGAGCCGGAGCGGCTGATGGACGCGCTGGCGGCGGAGGGGTGCACGCGCATCGTCCTGGTGCCGTCGCTGCTGCGGGCCATGCTGGACGCCGCGCCGGAGCTGGGCGCGCGGGTGCCGGCCCTGCGCACGTGGGTATGCAGCGGCGAACGGCTGGACGCGGAGCTGTGCCGCGCCTTTGCCCGCGCCGTGCCGGACGGGGTGCTCGTCAACCTCTACGGCTCGTCCGAGGTGGCGGCGGACGTCACCTGCTTCGACACGCGGGCGCTGGGGGAGGACGAGGGTGCGGTGCCCATCGGGCGGCCGATCGCGAACACGCGCATCTACGTGATGGACGCGGCGCTCCGGCCCGTGCCCGCGGGGGTGCCGGGAGAGATCTGCGCGGGCGGCGACGGGGTGGCGCGGGGCTACCTGGACCGCCCGGGGTTGACGGCGGAGCGGTTCGTCCCGGACCCGTTCGCGGCGCGGCCGGGGG
>DASTVC010000513.1:0-5565 GCA_035759295.1 Longimicrobium sp.
GCCCCGCCCCCGCGAGAATCCGTGACCGACATCGCCGCACCCGCCGTCCCCGAATCCACCCCCACGCCGGCCGCGCCCAAGGGCCGGCGCTACGACCGGTCCATCATCGAAGGGCCGCTCTCGCGCGCCGTGTGGATGCTGGCGTGGCCCACCATGGTGACCAACGTGATCAGCGGGCTGCAGGGGATGGTGAACCACGTGCTGGTGGGCAACCTGGTGGGCTACCAGGCCAACGCGGCCATCGGCGTGTCGTTCCAGATCTTTCTCGTCGTCATCGTCTTCATCTCCTCCCTGTTCTCGGGGATGGCCGTGCTGGTGGCGCGCTTCGTGGGCCAGGGCGACGAGGAGAAGGTGAACCGCACGGTCTACCAGGCGTTCCTCACCGCCATCGGCATCGCGGTGGGGATCATGGCGCCCGCGGGGTACTTTCTCGCGCCGTACCTGCTGGACCTGGTGAACGCCGCGCCCGCCGTAAAGGCCGAGGCGCTGCCGTTCATCCGCGTGATGTTCCTGTTCAGCAGCGGAATGCTCGTCTACTTCATGCTGAGCGGGGCGCTGCGCTCCGCCGGCGACGCGCGCACGCCCATGGTGCTGGGCGTGGCGATGACGGCGCTGAACCTGGTGCTGAACGTGGTCCTCATCCGCGGGCTGCGGATTCCCGTCGTCGGCCTGGAGATCCCGGCGTTCGGCACGGTGGGCTCGGCGATGGGGACGTGCATCGCGTCGGGGCTGGTGGCCATCTACTCGCTGTACAAGCTGGTGAGCGGCGGATGGGTGGTCAGCTTTCCGCGCGGGCAGGGGTACGCGCCGGACTGGACCATCATCCGCTCGCTGTTCCGCTTCGGCCTGCCGACGGGGATCCAGGGGATCGCGATGAACGTGGGCGGCGTGCTGATGCTGGCGTTCATCGGCTCGCTGGCGCAGAGCGCGCCGTCACAGGCGGCGTTCGCGGTGGGCTACGGGCAGCTCTTTTCGCTCGTCACCTGGACGGCCATGGGGCTGATGGGGGCCGCCGCCGCGGTGGCCGGGCAGAACCTGGGCGCCAACCAGCCGGACCGCGCGGCGCACGGGGTGGCGGTGGCGGCGCGCATCGCCATGTACGTGGCCGGCGCGCTGGGGGCGATGTTCATGCTTATCCCCCGGCAGCTGCTGGGAGTGTTCGGCATGGACGAGCCCGCCGTGGTGGAGATCGGCGTGCAGCTGCTGCGGGTGCTGAGCGTGTCGGGAATCTTCATCGCCGTGGCGCTCACCTACACCGGCGCGCTGCAGGGGACGGGGGATACGAAGGGCCCACTGTACATCTCCATCGTCTCGCAGGTGGCGGTGCCGCTGGGCATCTGCTTCGTCATCCAGCAGGTGGGCACGCTGCAGCCGCTGCACATCTGGATCGCCATCCTGACCGGCCACTTCTTCCGCTGCATCCTGAGCGTGATCCGCTTTCGCCAGGGCGCCTGGCGCGGCATCGTCGTCGACATCGGCGCGCCGGCGCGGTAAGGGAAAGAAAGGCCTCACGCAGAGTTAGCAGGGTCAGCAGAGTTTTCTCGTGCCATTCCCTCAGGCGTTGCGTCGATGCAACCGATTCAGAGGGACGGATCGAACAAACTCTGCTGACTCTGCTGACTCTGCGTGAGGATTTGCTTCAGGAGCGTAAAGACCGCGAAGGATCAAGGGGAAACGGCACGAGCGAACCCCGTTTACTCCGTTGACTCCGTGTGGGGCCCCATCTTTTCCTTCTGCTCCGCCTGTGGTGCATGGGGCGGGGCAAGCGGCAGGCGCAGGGTGAAGACGGAGCCGGCGCCGGGGGTGCTGGCCAGGGTAAGGCTGCCGCCCAGCAGCCCCGCCAGCCGGCGCGAGATGGGCAGCCCCAGGCCCGTGCCCCCGCGGCCCGCGGAGCCACCCGTCTGCTCGAACTCCTGGAACACGCGCTCGTGGTCCTCGGGCGCGATCCCGGGCCCCGTATCCTCCACCCGCACCTCCGCCCAACGGCCGGCCGACGAGACCATCACCCGCACGGACCCCGCGTCCGTGAACTTGACCGCGTTGGACAGCAGGTTCAGCACGATCTGGCGCACCCGGCCGGGGTCGGTGACCACGTGGACGGGCTGGTCCGCGCGGATCTCCAGCTCCAGCTTCTTTCCGCGCGCCTGCAGCTCCACCGTGCCGGCCACCTCGCGCAGCAGCAGCGCCAGCTCGGTGGGCTCCGGAAAGATCTCCAGCTTGCCGGCTTCCATCTTGGAGATGTCCAGCACGTCGTTCACCAGCTCCAGCAGGTGGCGGGCGCTGCGCACCACCCGGTCCAGCGTGGCGCCCTGGGAGGGCGACAGCTCGCCATACACCCCCTCCTGCAGCAGTTCGCCGTAGCCAAGGATGGCGTTGAGCGGCGTGCGCAGCTCGTGGCTCATGCTGGCAAAGAAGCGCGAGCGCTCCGTCATGGCCTTCTCCAGCGCCGCCGCCTGCTCTTCCAGCGCGCGCGCCTGCTGCCGCGTCTGCGCGTGCAGCACGGCGTTGTCCAGCGCCAGCGTGGCCTGCCGCCCCAGCAGGCCCAGCAGCGCCAGGTCCTCGTCGCCAAACGGCACCCCGTCCGCGCGAAAGGCGGCGAGCATCGCCGGGCCGCCGGACGAGCGTGCCACGCACACGGCGGCGCCGGCGCCCACGGCGTGCGGCCACTCCCCGTCGCCCCCGGGGACGAACGCCACGGCGGGCGCGCCGGGAAGGCACGACAGCCGCTCCAGCACCAGGTCCACCATCACGAACCAGCGCGGGTCGTCGGGGCGTATTCCGTGGCCGGCGCGCACCTCGAGCACCGACACCTCGCCGGGCATGGACAGCAGCACCACCTCCGCGCGAAAGGTGCGCGCCACCTGCCCGGCCACGCCGTCCGCCAGCGCCTGCAGGTCGCCCGCCTCCAGCGCCAGCCCCGACACCCGCGCCACGGACGACAGCTCGTCGTAGCCGCGCTTGATGCGCGCCATCACCCCCACGCGCGCCAGCAGCTCGGCCCGGCTGCACCCCTTGTTCAGGAAGTCGTAGGCGCCAGCGTCCAGCCCGCGCACCAGCAGCTCGTCCGTGGGCGCCTGGGCGGTCAGCAGCAGGATGGGGATGGAGGCGGTGGACGGGTCCTGCTTGAGCCGCTCCACCACCTCGAAGCCGTCCATCCCCGGCATCTGCACGTCCAGCACGATCACGTCCGGGCAGGCGGCGTGCGCCCGCTCGATCCCCTCGGGCCCGGACGACGCGCTCTCCACCGTGTAGCCGGCGGAGCCCAGAATGGCGGCCACCGTGGCACGCGAGACCTTCTGGTCGTCGACGACGAGAACGCGCGGCATCAGGCCACCCCCACCATGTGCGCCAGGACGCCCGCCATCTCCTCCAGCGGCACGTCGCGCTCGGCCGATTCGCGGGCCGCGGCGGGCATTCCGTTGATCACGGCCGTCCGCTCGCTCTCCACCAGCCCGCGCCCCCCCGCGCGCCGGATGCACCGCAGCCCGGCGGCGCCGTCGTTCCCCATCCCCGTGAGCACCACGCCCACGCACGCCGCACCGGCCGCGTCGGCCACGGACTCGAACAGCCTGTCCACCGACGGCTTGTGCAGGGAGGCGACGTCGTCGTACACGCGGGCCACCAGGGCGCCGTCCGCGCGCTCCACCCGCATCTGCCGCCCGCCGGGAGCGATGAGGACGGTGCCGGCCACGACGGGGTCGCCGTCGCGCGCCTCGGCCACGCGCAGGGGGCTGCGGCGGTCCAGCCGCTCCGCCAGCGTCTCGGTAAAGCCCATGGGCATGTGCTGGGCGACGACGACGGCGCTGGCAAAGCCGGCGGGGAGCGCGGGGATCAGCTCCGCCAGCGCCCGCGGCCCGCCCGTGGACGAGCCGATGGCGACCACGCGGTAGGCGCCCGCCCGCACCCCGGCCCCCGCGGCCGCGGCCCCCACGTCGCGCGCCGCGGCGGGGACGGGCTCCAGCGCGGCGGTCCGGGCGCGGAGCATGGCGCCCACCTTCTCGCGCAGCACGGGGCCCAGCGCGTGGATGTCCATTGCCGTCCCCGCGCCCGTCTTGTCCAGAAAGTCCACCGCCCCGGCCTCCAGCGCGCGCAGGGTGACTTCCGCCCCGTCGCGGGTGTGGGAGGAGAGGAGGAGAACGGGGGTGGGGCATTCCCGCATGATGCGCTCGAGGGCGGCGATCCCGTCCACCCCCGGCATGTCCACGTCCATGATCACCAGGTCCGGGCGGAGCGCGCGCACCTGGGCCACGGCTTCTTCCCCGTCCCTGGCGGCGCCGATGACGGAGACGCCGGACAGCGGGGCAAGCATGCGCTCCGTGGCCCGGCGCACGAAGGCGCTGTCGTCCACCAGCAGCACGCGGGCGGGCTCGCTCACGCGGCCTCCCGGGGGCGGCGGTAGAACAGGGCGCCGGCGCGCCGCTGCAGCTCGAACGGAACGGGGACGTGGCGCAGGCTTTCCGCGTGCCCCAGGAACAGGTATCCCCCGGGCGCCAGCGCCTCCCACAGTCCCTGCGCGGCCTTGAGCACGGCGTCCTCGTCGAAGTAGATCATCACGTTGCGGCAGAGCACCAGGTGCTGGGGGGGCATCCCGTCCCACCATCCGTCCCGCACCAGGTTGCCGTTGAGAAAGCGGACGGGGGCGCGGACGAGGGGCTTTACCTCCCACGCGTCCTCCCCCTTTGCGTCGAAGAAGCGGTCCCGCCACGCCGGCTCCGTCCCCCGGAAGGCATGGGTGCCGTAGACGCCGGCGGCCGCCTTTTCCAGCGCGGCGGGATCCACGTCCATCCCCGTCACCCGCAGCGCGCCGGGGGCGGTAAAGCGGCCGCACTCGCGCGTCAGGATGGAGAGGGTGTACGCTTCCTCCCCGGCGGCGCAGGCGGCGCTCAGCAGCCGCGCCTGGCCCCCGGCGCCCAGCCGCGCCTCCAGCTCCGGGAGCACCTCGTCGCGGATCACGTCCAGGCTTCCGCGCTCGCGGAAGAAGTAGCTTTCGTTGTTGGTCAGGTGCGGAACCAGCCGCGCCCGCTCCGCCTCACGCTCCGGGTGAAAGCGGAGGTGGAAGAGGAGGGCGTCGAAGCTCACCATCCCCAGCGCGGCGCGGCGCGGCTCCAGGCGGGTGCGCAGGATCTCGCGCCGCTCCGGGCCCCACCGGTGTCCCAGCTCCTCCGCGATCCACTCCGCCCACAGGCGAAACTCCTCGTCCAGCAGGGGTACCGCCATCACCCCGCTCCCAGCGCCCGGGCGGCGGCGTGCCGCACCAGCGCATCGGGATCGTGCTCCGCGGCCGCCCGCAGCGCGTCCGCGGCTTCCGGCGCGTGCACCCGCTCCAGCGTGCGCGCGGCGGCCAGGCGCACCCGCCAGTCCGCGTCGCCCAGGGCGCGGACCAGCCGCTCCGCGGTCCCCTCCGGTGCCATCTTGCGGATGGCGACGGCGGCCACGCGCCGCAGGTCGCGGTCGTCCCCCTCCAGCCGGGCGGCCGCGGCCTCCGCGCCGCGGGGATCCCCCAGCTCGCCCAGGGCGTGCAGCGCGGCGGCCTCCGTCCCGTGATCGCCCGCCCCGCCCAGTACC
>DASTVC010000514.1:0-3822 GCA_035759295.1 Longimicrobium sp.
TGATGTCGCCGCGCCCCTCGCCGCGGTAGCCGGGGATGTAGCGGCGCACGGGGGCGCCGATCTCCAGCTTGCGGTCGTCCACCAGCGCCATCACCGCCGCCGTGGTGCCGACCACCTTCGACAGCGAGGCGATGTCGAAGAGCGTGGTCCGCGGGTCCAAGTCCGCGCCGCCCGTGCGCCCGTACCCCTGCAGCTTCACCAGCCGCCCGCGCCGCCCGATAGCGACGGCCGCGGCGGTAAAGACGGTGTCGCGAAGGGCGATCTTGATCACGCTGTCGATGCGGGCGAGCGAATCGATCCGCATGTCCACCGAGTCCGGCGTGGTCAGCCGCAGCATCCGCGCGGGGGGCCAGACCATCCCCGGCGCCCGACGCCCCGCGGCGGAATCCACCAGCGCCGCCGCGGCCGCGCGCTGCGCCAGCACGCCGGTGCCGCGGACCAGGACCTGCGAGGTGGCGGAGGGCGCGGGCGCGTCCACGGCGGGAAAGAAGTCGATCCACACGATGCGCCGCGCCGTGGTGTCGCGGCGGAGCGCGGCCAGGCGCGCATCGGGGAGGTCCGCGCGCGCGGCGGAATCCGGCTGCGGGAGCGCGGGGACCACGCGGTTCACCACCTCCGGACGGCGCTCCGGGAACGCGGCGGCGATCACGCAGTCCGCGTCCGCCGCGACGAAGGGGACGCTCGCCGTCAGCGGCCCGCGGCGCGCCAGGCGGCCCGTTCGCAGGTGCGTAAGCCCGGGGATGGCGGCCAGCAGCGCGGCGGAAAGGGGCGCGGCGGTGATGCGAGGATCCGTCACCAGCACCGTCTTGCGGCAGCCGCGCAACGCCTCGCGCGGGGTGCGGCCAAGGACGGTGAGCGCGGCGCGGTGCGCGGAGGCCGCCAGGGTGTCGGCGCCCTCCGCGGGGCGCGGCGCATCGGTCGCCGTCGCGTTCCCCTTCGCATCCCCCTCCGCCGCGGGGCGCATCCCCAGCTTCAGCTTCTCCTTGGCGGCGAAGACGCGGCCCACGGAGGCGTCGATCATGTTCGCCGGGATGCGGCCGGATTCCACCGCCTGCACGATGGCGTCGATGGCGATCTTCGGGTCCTCCACGCCCACCAGCAGGTCCGCCCCCGCGGCGACGGCGCGGACGGCCGCCTCGCCGGGGCCGTAGCGCAGGACGAGGGGCGCGGGCGGGGACAGGTCCTCCATCACCACCCCGTCGAACCCCAGGTCGCGCCGCAGGATGCCGGTGACGAAGACCGGGTTGTCCGGCAGCGGCACGGAATCGCGCGTCAGCGAGGGGATGGCGACGGAGGCCGGCTTTACCCCGCCCACGCCGCGCTCCAGCAGCGTCGCCAGGAAGCCCAGCTGCAGCGCCTCGGCGGCGGCGCGATCCCACGCCAGCACGCGGATGGCGGAATCCGCCGGCTCCGGCCCCGGCGACAGCGCGCGGACGCCGACCACCAGCCCCGCATCCACCAGGCCCTTTGCGTAGTCGGCGAACGCGCGCTCCGCCTGCGATCCGGCCGGCCCGGGGAGCGCGGCGGCGTAGGGAAAGGAGGGCGCGGAACGGAGGCCGAAGTTGATGCCGACGGTCCGCGCCCCCTCCGCCGCGCGCGCGGCGATGCGGCCGACGGCCTCGTCGTCCAGCGCGCCCAGGGAGGCGGGGGGCGGAAGCTCCTCCTCGCCCGCAAGCGCGCCGCCCACGCCGCGGTCCAGGTCCGCGATCACCAGCAGCGGCCGGCGCGACATCCGCTGCAGTAGCGCGATGCGCCGCGACGCCACCTCCGCCGAGCCGGGGAGAAGCCGCACGCCGCCCACCGCTTCCGTGGCCAGCCGCCGCGCGAGGATGGTGTCCTGCGCGGGGCGCGCGTCGGCGCCCACGTAGATGGCGGGAGCCACCATCTGCGCCACCTTCTCGCGCAGCGGCATGCGCGCCACCCGCTCGCGCGCCCACGGCGACACGTCGTCGCGGCAGGCGGCCAGCGCCAGCGCGGCGGCCAGCACCGGGAGGATGCGGAAGGGGCGGACAAGGACGCGCAGGACGACGAAGGGCAACGCTGCGGACGGTACGGGTGTCTGGACTGAACGTGAACCACTCGGAAAGGGTGGGGCGCAGGAAACGGACCGGGGCAAACGTGGGACACTGCTGGTGCAGGGCCGTGGCGCGGATGCCGCAATCCATGCCGCGTGCCGGAGGGTTCCACAAGGCAGGATCAGGGCGGAAAGGCGCGCGGTGCATGGTCCGGCTCTTGCCCTGCGACTGCATGCGGCCCGTAACCCCTGATTCCGGGTGCGGGCCGAGGAGCGCCGCCCACTGCCCGACTTCCGGGCGCCGATCCAACCCGACATCCCGGCCGTGCCCGCCCGTGCGGGCCCCGCTTGCAGGAATTCATTCGCCCCGGCGCACCGGCGCCGGCGCAACGACCGCCGCACCCGATGAACGATAGTCCCGCCACCGTTTTTGTCGCCGACGACAACCCCTCCATTCTGCAGGGCCTGGATCGCGCGCTGAAGGTTACCGGCTACCACGTGCGCACCGCCGTGAGCGGCCGCGGCGTGCTGGACCTGCTGGAGCAGGCGGAAGAGATGCCCGACCTGCTGCTGCTGGACGTGATGATGCCCGAGATGAGCGGGCTGGAGGTGCTGCGCTCGCTGCGGATGGACCCGCGCTTCGTCGACATTCCCGTCGTCCTGATCACCGCCACCAACGACGGCGCCCTCCCCGTCTCCGCGCTGCGCGACGGCGCGGTGGACTTTCTGACCAAGCCCTTTCGCCTGGACGAGCTGCTGGCCCGCGTGGAAAGCCACGTGCGCCGCAACCGCGACCTGCGCCGCGCGCGCGAGGCCGCGCGAATGCGCCTGCAGGCCATCGACCTGATCCGCGAGCTGAACCGCGTGGTGACGGCGGACGAGATGTTCCACCTGGTCACGTCGCGGACCTCGGAGATCCTCGGCGTGGGGCGTTGCTCGGTGCTGGTGGTGCAGGAGGGCGAGATGGTGGCCCGCGTGGCGGCATCGTCCGAGGCGGAGCTGACGGACGGCCTGGAGCTGGACCTGGCGCTGTACCCCGAGGTGCGGCAGGCGCTGGAGACGCGGCGGCCCGTGCTGGTGCGCGACGTGGCCACCTCGCCGCTGTTCGACGGCGTGCGCACGGAGTGGGAGAAGCGCGAGATGCCGCTGCCGCTGCGGTCGGTGATCGTGGTGCCCTTCCCCATCACCGAGCAGCTGACGGGCGTGTTCGTGGAGCGCGCCACGGTGGACGAGCCGGTGCTGGGCGACGAGGCGGCGGAGCTGGCGGAGCGGGTGGTGGAGGCGATCGTCCAGGCGTGCGGCCGCGTGCAGCTGTTTCAGAAGCTGGTCGAACAGCGCAAGCGGCTGCACGACCTGGCGCACACGGACGAGCTGACGGGGTGCGACACGCGTCGCTCCATCATCACCTACCTGGAGAGCGAGCTGGACGAGGCGCGCACCAACGGATCGCCGCTCAGCATCGTGATCCTGGACCTGGACCGGTTCAAGGAGATCAACGACACCTGCGGCCACCTGGCGGGCGACGCGGTGCTGCGGGCGCTGGGGGCGTGGCTGGGGAGCGAGGGGCTGCGGACGGGCGACCGAGCCGGCCGCTACGGCGGCGACGAGTTCGTGGTGGTGCTCCCCGGCACCCCCGCGGCCGGCGCCGCGGCGCTGGCGGAGCGGGCGCGCGTGCACTTCAGCGGCATCCCCTTCGTCTTTGGCGACACGGCGGTGCAGGGCTCGCTGAGCGCGGGCGTGGCGTCGTGGCCCGAGGCCGATGCGGCCACGGCCGAGGAGCTGATCTCGCTGGCCGACACGGCGCTGTA
>DASTVC010000515.1:0-5966 GCA_035759295.1 Longimicrobium sp.
CGCAAAACCATCTTCACGCTCCAGGGCCTGTGCGCCGACCGAAGAATCTTTATCGGGAACGGGCGCCTCTCGCGCCGAGGCCGACGTAGCCGACAGGACCGTGCGCCCATCGTAGAGATTCTTCGGTCGGCGCACAGGCAACGGCGCGACTGGGAGGGCCCAGAGCGCGCGCCTCTCTCAGAATGACACCGTCCGCTTTATCGGTAGCTCTATCTACGGATTCAGTGTTACTCGGTGTATGAAATACTTGACATCGCCAGCGAGAGCGACTAGACTCTGCCGTGTCGGATATTTTTTACATCACGTCAGGGTTACCTGACAATCACCGGTAGAGGACACGATGGATCTCTCGTTTCAGGAAAAGAGCCTGTGGCTGATGTTCGTCAGCCTGGTGGCGGGGTTCGGGTTCTACTTCATGACGGTGCTGCCGCCGGATGCGGCCGACGTGTTGCCGCAACAGGTGTTACTGTTCGCGGTGGCGGTGGTGATGCTCGTGATCCTGCAGATCGCCGGGCACATTGTGATCGCCCTCGTGGACCGGCGCACGGAGACGGATGAGCGGGACCGGCTGATCGGGCTCAAGGGCACTCGCAACGCGGGGTACGTGCTGGCGACGGGCGTCTTTTTCGCACTCTGCGCGGCGATGGTGACGGAGGGCAACTTCGTCTTCACGCACCTGCTGCTGGCGTTCTGGGTGCTGGCCCAGCTGGTGGATATCGGCTCGCAGCTGTTCCTGTACCGCCGGGGGTCGTGAGATGGGTAAGGGTGGCGGGCACATCACCAATGAAATCCGCACGCTCCGCTTTCACCACGGCGAGATGACGCAGCAGGAGCTCGCCGACCGCATCGGCGTCACGCGCCAGACGGTAAACGCAATCGAGGGGAACAAGTACTCGCCCTCGCTGGAGGTCGCCTTCCGCATCGCCCGCGTGTTCGACGTCCCGCTGGAGCGCGTCTTCCAGTACGGCGAGGAGTGAGCCGAGCGACCGTGAGTGCGCGTCCGAACCGGCGGTAACGCCTCTGCGGACGCGCAGTCGCGTGGGGGCCAGGGCGCGCGCCGCGTTGACCCGAACCACCAGAACCGCCAATCCGCGAAGGCGGATTTCGTGTCGTTGTTGCCGCGAATTTATTCGCCCTTGTGGTGGGCTTCCCGCTGTTCTAGCCGCGGTTTCAACCGCCCGGGGTGGAGGAGCCCCGGCGCCCGAGTCTTCCCCCCACGACGGATCCCAACCATCTCACCGTCGCCACAGGGTCCATCCGCAGGCTGAAGAGCACGGCCCGCAGCGTGGGGATCGGCTCGCGCGACGCCATGCGGTACCGGGCGACCCAGCGCGCGTAGAAGGCCTGCTGGCGGCGGCAGATGCGGCGCACTTCCGGCGAGCCGTCGGCGGCGGCGAACCTGGCGTAGACGCGGATGAAGGACTCGTTTACCTCCACCCGCCGGCGCGTGGTGCTCCCCGCGTGCACCCGCACACGCACCACCGGCTCGGGGATGCAGATGCACTCCGCGCGCGCCGCCAGCCGCAGTTCCAGGTCGTAGTCGGTGGCGAAGACCAGCGCCTCGTCCATTCCGCCCACCTCCGCCAGCAGCGCACGCTCCACCATCACCGACGGAAACGCGACCATCGCCTCGTGCGTCAGCAGCAGGCGCGCGATGTGGCCGGAGTGCGGGCGCCACGCCGCGAAGCGCGCGTCCGGCAGCGTTTCGCCCGTGGCATCCATCATCGACCGGCCGCTGTAGCTCCACCGCGCCGAAGGGTTGGCGCGGTGCGCGTCCAGGTGCGCCTGCAGCTTGTCCGCGCGCCACGCATCGTCCGAATCCAGGAACGCGACCCACTCGCCGCGCGCGCGGGCGATCGCCGCGTTGCGGATGCGCGGCAGGTTGGCGGTGTGCGGCAGCCGGACGACGACGATGCGCGGGTCCATGGCCGCGAGCGCATCCAGGTACTCCGCGGTGCCATCATCCGAGCCGTCGTCCACCACGATCAGCTCCCAGTCCCCGAACGTCTGCACACGCACGGAATCCACCGCCTCGCGCAGCAGCGCCAGCCGGTTGTACGTGGGGAGCACGATGGAGACGACGGGCATCGGCGGGAGGAGACCGGGAGATTGAGGCTGGTCGGACGAGATCGGGCGGGATCGTCCCAACCATCGGCGCTACGCCAGCATCTGAGTGGACGATCCAGCACCGCGATCCGCATCCGACGCCGGAAGATGTGCCCGCTCGGGGAGTTGCGCCAGCGCGAAGACCGCTGATCGTCCCGCGGGGTGAAGGAAACTCTTGCGCCTGTGTTTTACACGTGTATTATGTAGCTGTCGAAGCATTCGATCCTCCATCCGCAGGGGCGTGATGAGCTACTCGCTGACCGAGCTTCAGCTCGCGATCATGAAGGTGTTGTGGGAGCGCGGCGAGGTGAGCGTGCTGGATCTGCACGACGCCCTGCGCGCCGAGCGCAAGATCGCGCAATCCACGGTGGCCACGCTGCTTACGCGGATGGAGAAGAAGGGCCTGGTCACCCACCGCCAGGACGGCCGCCAGTACCTGTACCGCGCGCTGGTGACCGAGGGCTCCGTCCGGCGCTCCGTGGTGGCCGAGGTGTCGGGCCTCTTCGGGCGGCTGTTCGAGGGTGACGTGACGGAAATGGTGAGCCACCTGCTGCGCCAGAGCGACGTGGAAGCCGATGATCTGGCCAGGCTGAAGCAGATGATCCAGCAGCGCGAAGCCGAGCTTCAGGGAGGTGCTGAATGAGCGAGATCGCCCTGCGCGCCGCCGCGTGGCTGCTTACGTACGCGCTGCACAGCACCCTGCTGCTCGCCGCCGCCGCGCTCCTCGCGCGCCGCGTCCGCGGCGAGGCGTGGCGCGAGACGCTGTGGAAGGCCGCGCTGGTCGGCGGCCTGGTCACCGCGACGCTGCAGACGCAGTCCGGCTACGATCCGCCCGCCGGCACCCTGCACCTCGGCACCACCGTCGCGCTCACCGCCGAGGTGGCGGCCGATCCCGCCGAGGCCCCCGCGCAGCCTTCGCCCGCCATCGAGGCGCCGGCCGAAGCCGCGCCGCAGTCCGCATCGACCGAATCCACCGAAGCCGCCAGCGCGAGTACGTCCGCGGCGGCGGAGGGGACGGAATCGACCGAATCGACCGTATCCTTCTCCATCCGCCCGCTGGTGGACCTCGCCGTCGGTTTGTGGATGACGATCGCGGCGCTGCTGATCGTGCGCATCGTATGGCGGCAGGGGCGGCTGCGGAGGATGCTGCGCGGCCGCCGGCCTGTCGCCGACCAGGCGGTGCTGGGGATGATCGCGGAGTTGCGGCGCAACACCGGCCTCTGGCGCCCCGTCCGGCTGACGACGTGCGATGCCACGCCCACGCCGCTGGTGCTGGGCGGCGGCGAGGTGTGTGTGCCGCCGCGCTTCCTCGTCGACCTGGATCCCGAGCAGCAGCGCAGTGCCCTGGCGCACGAGCTGGCGCACCTGGCGCGGCGCGACCCGGCGTGGCACTTCGCCATCGGGATCATCGAAGCGGTCTTCTTCTTTCAGCCGCTCAACCGCCTGGCGCGCCTGCGGTTGCGTGAATCCGCCGAGTTCCTGTGCGACGAGTGGGCCGCGCTGCAGACCGGGTCGCCGCTGGGGCTGGCGCGGTGCCTGGCCGAGGTGGCGTCGTGGGTGGCGCCCGGCCGCGCGCCCATCCCCGCAGGCACCATGGCGATGGCGGAGGGCGGCTCGCCGCTCGTGCAGCGCGTGCAGCGGCTCACCACCTGGCGCGGCGGCTCGCACCAGGGGAATGGGATGATGCGGATCGCCGGCGCGCTGCTGCTGGTGCTGGCCGTCGCCTTCGCGGCGCCCGCCGTCGCCTCCTCCGGCGAGCGCCGCGCGGAAGCCCCGGCGGCGGATCCGCCGAAGCCGCAGACCGCGGCGATGGAAGCGGAGGGAACGGCGGCGGTGGATGACACGGTGGCGGTCCCGACGGTCCAGGACGGCATCATCCGCCACCCGCGCCCCTCCGAACCGCTGGCGCGCCGCTGGGCGTGGGCGGTGGAGCAGATGGGGTCGCGGCGGATGGAGCGCGCCTGGGTGGCGTGGTCGGCGCCGGCGCCGCTCTCCGCCGGCCCAACGTGGATCGCGGACGCCCCGGGGACGGACCGCGTGACCGTGAACCAGCGTCTGGGCGCCCCGGCGGAGCACATGGTGCTGCTCGCCACCGTGGCCCGCGACGGCCAGGTGGAGTACGTAATGGGGCACAACGCGCTGGTGGAGCTGGGTGGCCAGCCGATCGTCTGGCTGGGCCCGACGACGGACGAGGAGAGCTTTGCGCAGCTGCGGCGCGTTGCCGACGAGCTGCGGGACCCCGAATACCGCGAGGCGGTGATGGAGGTGGTGGGGATGCACGACGCGGCGGGCGTGGTGCCTTACCTGGCCGCCGTGCTGGGCCGCGACGGCAGCAACGGCGTGCGCCGCGAGGCCGCGACGGCGCTGGCCCGCCATCGCACCGACGAGGCGCTGGTCGCGCTACGGACGGCTGTGGAGCGCGACGGCAGCGAGGACGTGCGTCGCCATGCGGTGGAGGCCATCGGCCGCATGGGCCACCCGCGCAGCGCCACGGTGCTGCGCGAGATCACCGCCTCCGCGGCCGGCACCGCGATGCGCCGCCACGCCGCCGAGGCGCTGGGCCAGGCCGGTGGCGCGGACGGGCTGGAGGCGCTGCGCCGCATCGCCCTCACCGACCCGGACGGGATCGTGGCGCGGCAGGCGGCGGAATCGCTGGAGCGCTACCCCGCGGAGCAGGCCGCCCCCGCGCTGGAGCAGATCGCGTGGGGCGCCGCGCGCGAAGAGGCCGCGCGGCAGGCCACGGAGTCGCTGGGCCGCTTTCCCGCGCCCTGGACCGTCGTCGCGCTGGATTCCATCGCCCGCACCCACCCGCGGCGAGGCGTCGCGCACCAGGCGGTGGAAACGCTGGGGCGCTATCGCGGCGTGGTCTCCGACGGCTACCTGACCGTCATCGCCCGCACCCATCCCGACCGCGGCATCCGCGACGAGGCGTTCGACCAGCTCCGCCGCCGGGTCGCCGCGGAGCGGGCCGCCGACAAACCCGCCGATCCGGACCCCGACTCCTGACGCGAAGGCCGTCCCCGCGGACGGCCGACACCTTCCCGCGCCCCATCCGTAGCACGCACTGCCTGATTCTCACCCGGCGGCGGCCGTCCCTGGCCGCTGCCCCGACCGGATGCGCCCCATGATCGCAGCACCCCATCGCCTCGGCCTCGCGCTGGCCCTCCTCACCCTCGCGCTTCCCGCCACCGCCGCGGCGCAGACGCCGGCGCCGGCCGCGGAGCCGCGGCAGATGCGCGCCACCCGCACCGAGACCGCGCCGCAGGTGGACGGCCGCCTGGACGACGCCGTGTGGCAGCAGGCCGCGTGGAACCGCGACTTCACCACGCGCGAGCCGGTGGAGGGCGGGCAGCCCGCGGGCGCCACCGAGATCGCGTTCCTGGTGGACGGCGGCAGCCTGTACGTGGGCGCCCGGATGCACGGCGCGGCGCCCGGCGACGTGCGCGCCCAGCTGGCCCGCCGCGACCGCGAGGGCGACGCCGAGCAGCTGGCCGTCTCCCTGGACACCTACCACGACCGGCGCACGGCCTACACCTTCGCCGTGAGCGCCGCGGGGACGCGCATCGACTACTACCACCCGTCGGACAGCGAGGGCAGCCGCAGCTACTCGTTCGACCCCGTGTGGCAGGCGGAGACCCGGGTGGACGCGGAGGGGTGGACGGCGGAGATGCGCATCCCCCTCTCGCAGCTGCGCTTCACGGCCTCCGGGGACCCCGTGTGGGGGGTGAACGTCGTCCGCACCGTACCCGCGCGCAACGAGGTGGCGTACTGGCAGCTCGTGGGGCGCGACCAGACCGGCTGGTCGTCGCGGATGGGCGAGCTGGCGGGGCTGGGCGCCCTGCGGCCGTCGCGGCGGCTGG
>DASTVC010000516.1:0-8184 GCA_035759295.1 Longimicrobium sp.
GGGGAGGTGGGCGAGTGGTGCTCGCCCGGAGGGGGCCCGCGCCGGAACGCCCGAAGCGCCCCTGGCCCGTTCAGTCCGTCACTTTCGCACTCCCGCACTCCCGCACTTTCGCACTTCTTTTCCTCAGAACACCTGCAGCTCGCCGATGTACTTGGCCGGGTTGGCCTGGATGTCGGCCATCAGACGCTGCATGGTGGCCACCAGGCGCTGGAACTCCTCGTACAGCGCCGGGTCGCTCATCAGCCGGCCCACGGTGCCCTGCTGCGACGAAAGCTGCGTGAGCAGGGTGTTGAAGTTGGTCATCGCCAGCTTGGCCTGCGTCACCGTCGGGCCCAGCTCCGCCAGCCCCGGCTGCGCGCCCGCGATCGTCGTGTTCAGCGTCTCCGCCGTGCGGCCGAAGGCGCCCATCGTCGAATCGGCGCGGGCTACCAGGCCGGGGACGCCGCTGGCGGCGCCGCGCAGCTCTTCGGTGAGCGTGTTCAGGTTCTGCGTGGCCGCTCGGGCGTTGGCGATGATCGCCTGCACGTCGCCGCCCTGCAGGCTGCCCCGCACCTCGTTCATCGTCGCCTGGGCGCTCGCCGTGGCCAGCCGGATGTTCTCGGTGGATGCCAGGACGTTGCGACCCACCTGCCCGTAGGTCTGCGTCTGCGCGTCGATAAAGCCGCTGAGCTGGTCGCTCACCTCGCCCACGTTCTCGATGGTGTTGCGGATCTCCAGCGCCGTCTCGGGCGTGAACGCGATCTGGATGCGCGCCGACAGCGTCTCGATGTCGGCGGCGATGCGCGCGGCCACGGCGGTGAGCTCCGAGATGTCGGGGAGCGTGGCGCCGGGCAGGATGTTGCGGCGTGGCGCGGTGGTGAACGCCAGGTCCGGGAACTCGGCCTGCGACACGATCTGCGCCTGCCAGTCGCCGAACAGCGAGGCGCTGCCCAGCAGCACGCCCACGTCGCCCTTGAGCTCGATGTCGGGGCGGATGGACATCGTCACGTACACGCCCGTGCCGCCGGGCGAAAGCTCGATGGCGGCCACCCGCCCCACGTTCACGCCGCGGTAGGTGACCGGGTTGCCCTCGGTAAGCTGTCCCACGGCGGTAAAGCTGGCCTGGACGTTCTTGTACTGCTCGCCGAAGGATTGGCCGCTGAGCCACATGGCCCCCACCAGGGCGGTGATGATGCCCAGGATGACCACCAGCCCCACCAGCGCCTCGTTCTTGAGTCTCATGCATCCCTCCGCTGCGGGGCGCGCCCCGCGTGGTGTCCATCCGCCTGCTGTGCCAGGTCCGGTCTGCCGAGCTGCGTGGGGGGATCCGTTCCACCCGCCGCCGCCGCCTTTGCCTCCGCCTCCTCGATCATCTCCGGGCGCCCCTCGACGAAGCCGCGGACGATGCGGTTCTCCGTGCGCTTGATCTCGTCGGGCGTGCCCACCTCTACCACGCGCCCCTCGAACAGCATGGCGATGCGGTCGCTGATGGCGTAGGCGCTCTTCATGTCGTGGGTGATCACCAGGCTGGTGACGCCCAGGTCTTCCTTCATCCGGATGATGAGCCGGTCGATCACTTCCGTCGTGACAGGATCCAGACCGCTGGTCGGCTCGTCGTACAGCAGGTATTTCGGTCGATAGGCGATGGCCCGCGCCAGGCCCGCACGCTTGCGCTGGCCGCCGGACAGCTCGGAGGGGAGCCGCTTCTGGAATCCTTCGAGCCCCACGCGGTCCAGGCTTTCGGCGATGCGGTCCTGGATCTCCTTCTCCGACATGCCGCCCTTCTGGCGCAGCCCCATGGCCACGTTGTCGCCGATCGTCATCGAGTCGAACAGGGCGGCGAACTGGAATACGTAGCCCATGTCCAGCCGCATCCTGTACAGGTCGTTGCGGCTGAGCTTGGGGACTTCCTTCCCGTCGACCACCACGGTGCCGCGGTCCGGCATCAGCAGCCCGGCGATGTGCTTGAGCGTGACGGACTTGCCCGCGCCGGAAAAGCCGACCAGGGACACCGTCTCGCCCTCTTCCACGTTCAGGTCCAGCCCCCGCAGGATCTGCTTGGGGCCGAACCCCTTGTGGATGCCGGTAAGCTGAATGCTCACTGTTGCAGCAGGGTTGCGGCCCAGAAGGCGTCCAGCACCAGGATGAGCACGCTGGCGATGACCACGGCGCGCGTGGTGGCCACGCCCACGCCCTCGGCGCCGCCCTGCGTGTTGAACCCCTGGTAGCACCCCACGATGGTGATCACGAAGCCGAACGAGCACGACTTGAGCACCGAGTAGGTGATGTCGAACGGGTCGTAGAACAGGCGCAGGCCGCGGATGAACTGCGACGTGCTCATCTCCAGCATCTGCAGCGCGGTGAACCACCCGCAGATGATGCCGATGACGTTGGCGAAGATGACGATCACCGGCACCATGAGCGTCCCCGCCAGCACGCGGGGGACGACGAGGTAGGAGACCGGGTTGTACGCCATGGTCTCCAGCGCGTCGATCTGCTCGGAGACGCGCATGGTGCCCAGCTCGGCGGCGATGTTGGCGCCGATGCGGCCGCTGAGCGCCAGGCCGGTGAGCACGGGGCCCAGCTCCAGGATCATCGTCTTGCCCACCAGCGCGCCCACGAAGTACATGGGGATGGCGCCGGTGAAGGTGTACGACGCCTGCAGCGCCAACACGATGCCGGTGAACGCGGACAGGAAGAGCGCGATGGGGAGCGAGTTCACCCCCAGCTTGCGCATCTGCATGATGGTAAGGCCCGGCCACGTGCGCAGGTCCGCGAGCGAGCGCCCGCTTTCGCCCACGAAGCGGCTGAACCGTCCGAAGTCGGACAGCAGCCGCAGCACGCCGGCGCCGACGATTGTCAGCGGGAAGGTCCAGTTCATGCGGAGAATCTAGGGGTTCGCGGCAGGGTTCGGCCAGAACTCCGGAGCCCTGCCGTAGGGACGCCGGTGCCGCGCCGCGTTCGGTGCGCGCAAAAAAGGCCCGGGCCCTCGTGCGGGGCCCGGGCCCGCTCGGGCTTCCGGAAATCCTGCGGTCAGGCGCCGGCCCCCTGCGCGCCCAGCAGAGCCGGCCAGTCAGCGGGCGCAAATCGGATGCCGGTGAAGAATCGGCCGAACTCTCCGTACAGCGCGCTGGCCTCGTCGTAGCGCATTTCGGTGACGATGCGCTTGAACTCCAGCGGGTCGCGCGCGAACAGCGTGACGCCCCATTCCCAGTCGTCGAACCCCACCGAGCCCGTGATCACCTGGAAGATGCGCCCCGCGAAGGTGCGCCCCGTCATTCCGTGCTCGCGCATCAGCCGGCTGCGCTCGTCCACCGGCAGCGCGTACCAGTTGTTCTTCTCGCCGCGCCGCTTGCTCATGGGATAGAACGAGACGTAGCGCATCCCCTCCGGCACCTGTGGATACAGCCGCGAGCGGATGTGGTCGGACGCGGCTTCGGCCTGCTGCGCGGCCTCGATGGCGGCGCGGAACGCCGGGGTGCCGGGCTGCGATTCCTTCGCGGCCTCGGCCGTGGCGTGGTACAGGCCGGCTTCGGTGACGGAGAGGTAGTCGTACTCCAGTCGCAGCAGCTCGCCCAGGGCGGTGTCGCGCAGGCGCACCTCCACGTCGGCCAGTTCGTCCAGCGTGGGGCGAAAGTGCACGAACATCCAGTCGCCGCCGCCGCCCACCAGCCGGAATGCCGCGCTCCACCCGCCGTTGGGCCCGTGCGCGATGGCGTTGAACACGTTGCACGCCGCCTCGCCCACGTCCAGACGGCGCCCGGCGTCCGCGGCGCGCAGGGCCGTCCAGTCGGTGGAGAACACCTGGTGAAGCGCGTACCACCCTTCGAGGGTGGCGGGTGCGATCTGGGACATGCGCGTGACGACTTCGATTCTGGATGAACTGCTGGGCTCGATCACCGCCTGACACTTGTAAAGCACGCTGCTTTACAGTCCAGCGAAGATACCGGGCGGCGGGGCGCGGCGCGAGGGGAGGGGTGCACGGTGGAACGTGGCTCGGCGACGGGGATCACGCTGGCGTCCGCGGGGCGCCCCCTTACTCGCTCAGGCTCGCACCTCCCCCAAAAACCCCTGGGGGAGGTGTGCTTCGATCCCGTTTCCGACAGGTGCGTCGCGCCTCCCTCTCCCACGCAGTTTGTGGGGGAGGGCCGGGGACGGGGGCGGCCCACCATCCCGCCCCACCCGGTCCGAAGCCCCCCGCAGCCCGTGCCGTGTATCCCCTCTTCCACGCAGTTTGTGGGAGAGGGCAGGCGAGGAACGAGCCGGGTGAGGGCGCGCCCCGCCCTGTCCGGAGCGAACGGGCGTCGTCCCGAGCCGCGGCGGAAAATCGGTATATCGAGTGGAGGGCCGCCCGATGTTTCCTTTCGCCGAAGGCGTTGTGCAGTTAGCGTGATGCATCGCAATCCACCGAATGCACCGCGGGCATCCATCGCACCAAAATGCCCGCCGGGTGTACCCAGAAGCACCCTTCCCGGGTCTGGCCCGACTCCTGCGGGGGTTGCGCTTGCGGTGAGTTGGGCTCATCTTTAACGGTCCCCCAGTCTGCTAACCTGTTGTTTATCAACGAGTTGGCCGTAGCGGACCAGGCCCCGAGAACACCGGAGGCGGCCGCGCGCGGCCGTTACGCAACCCTATCGCCCGTAAGCAGATGACCGTTGCAACCGTCACGCACCCGCTCATTATCCAGGGCGGCATGGGAGTCGGGGTCTCCAACTGGGTTCTTGCCCGGGCCGTTTCGCTGCGCGGCCAGCTGGGCGTGGTCTCGGGCACGTGCGTAGACTCCTTGCTGGTGCGGCGGCTGCAGGACGGCGACCTGGGCGGCGACGTGCGCCGGGCAATGGCGGCGTTCCCGTTCCCCGACGTCTCGGGCGACGTGCTGATGAAGTACTTTCGCCCCGAGGGCCGCGCCCCGGGCGAGGCGTACAAGGAAATCCCCATGTACCGCCAGGTGGTCAGCAAGGTGCGCGAGCAGCTCACCGTGCTGGCCTCCTTTGTCGAGGTGTGGCTGGCCAAGGAAGGGCACGACGGCGTGGTGGGCATCAACCTGCTCACCAAGGTGCAGATGCCCAACCTGGCCACCCTGTACGGCGCCATGCTGGCCGGGGTGGACTACGTGCTGATGGGCGCCGGCATCCCCAAGGAGATCCCCGGCGTTCTGGACCGCTTTGCCGCGCACGAGCCGGCGCAGATCAAGTTCGAGGTCGAGGGGATGGGCGCGGACACCGCGTACCTGAGCTTCGATCCACGCGTGCACTCCGAAACGCCGCCGGTGGCGGTGCGGCGCCCGTACTTTCTCCCCATCATCGCGTCCAACTCGCTGGCGACCATGCTGACGCGCAAGGCCACCGGGCGCGTGGACGGCTTCATCATCGAGGCGCCCACGGCCGGCGGCCACAACGCCCCCCCGCGCGGCGAGCTGGTGCTGAACGAGCGCGGCGAGCCGCAGTACGGCGAGCGCGACGTGGTGGACCTGGAGAAGATGAAGGAGCACGGGCTTCCCTTCTGGCTGGCCGGCAGCGCCGGAAGCCCCGAGGCCCTGGCCGAGGCGCTGGACGCCGGCGCCGCGGGAATCCAGGTGGGCACCCTGTTCGCCTACACGGAGGAGTCGGGGATCGCGCCGGAGCTCAAGAAGGACGTCATCCGCCAGGCGCAGGAAGACCGCATCGACGTGCTGACCGACGGCCGCGCGAGCCCCACGGGCTTTCCGTTCAAGGTGGTGCAGATCGGCGGGACGATGTCGGACCCGGAGATGTACGGCCGGCGCGAGCGGGTGTGCGACCTGGGCTACCTGCGCGAGGCGTACCGCCGCCCCGACGGGCGCATCGACTACCGCTGCGCGGCCGAGCCGGTGGACACGTACGTAAAGAAGGGCGGCGCGGCCGAGAACACGGCGGGGCGCAAGTGCCTGTGCAACGCGCTGTTCGCCACCATCGGGCAGCCGCAGGTGCGCAAGAGCGGGCTCCCCGAAGAGGCGCCGCTCATCACCAGCGGCGACGCGCTCAAGCACATCCGCCGCTTCATCGGCTCCGACCGCGCCGGCTACACGGCCAGCGAGGTGATCGATTACCTGCTGAGCGGCCTCAAGCGCCTGATGCCCAGCCTGCAGCGCTCCGAGGAGCACGCAGGCCGCCTGTAGACGTCAGGTGGACCGCCGGCGGCAACGGGCCTCGTGGATTCGTCCACGAGGCCCGTTTTCTTTGGAAGATCAACTGCGTGATCTGGGCGTGTCCCTCCGCTGCGCTCCGGGCCGGGCTGCGCGCGCACTAAGGCACGATACAACTGTGCCCAAGTGCGCCGAGCCCCCGGCGCTCCCTGACCTCGACGCGTTTCCTCCCTGCTCGTGCATCCGCGCCGTGTTCTCGGCCCTGCGGGCGCGCATCCCTCCCGCGACGGCGGTGCGGATGGTAACGATGAGGCGCCTGGCCGGCCCCCGTCCCAGCGGTTGAAACCGAGGCTGGAACTTCACGAAGTCCGCCTGCGCGGACTGCACCCGCGGAGTATCAACTTCTGCCACCGCCTTCCGTAGCGCGATCGAATTCTCCCCTTTCTCCCGCGCAGCGGGGGAGAGGGGCCGGGGGAGAGGGGGCCCTGTCGGGCGCCAGCGTGATGCTGTTCGACGACGCGCAGAGCCCAGCAGCTACGCCTCCGTTCCCCGCGAGGACCGAGCGATCCGCCGCCCCACCCCCTACGCCGCCCGCGCCCACGTCTCCTCGTCAGCCGACCGCGGCTTCGGCTTGCGGTTGGCGATGTGGATGGCTTCGCCGATGGCGTGCTTGAACGCCTCCATCACCCCTTCCGACAGCGTGGGATGCGGGTGGATGGTGAGGGCCACGTCCTCCGCCGCGGCCACCATCTCCAGCGCCAGCGCAGCCTCCCCGATCAGCTCGCTCGCCTCGGGCCCGGCGATGCCCACGCCCAGCAGCCGCTCGTCATCCGCCACCACCTTCACGATCCCCTCGTTCTCGCCCAGGGCGAGCGCGCGGCCGCTGGCGCTGAAGGGAAAGCGGCCGATCTTTACCTCGTGGCCGGCGGCGCGCGCCTCGGCCTCCGTCATTCCCACCACGGCGATCTCGGGATCGGTAAAGATGGCGGCGGGGAGCGCGTACCAGTCGCGGCTCACCCGGTGGCCGGCGATCACCTCCGCGGCGATCTCGGCCTCCTTGAACGCCTTGTGCGCCAGGTACGGCCCGCCCGTCACGTCGCCGACCGCGTAGACGCCGGGGGCGGAGGTGCGGTACTGCCCGTCGACGGCCACGTGCCCGCGCTCGTCCAGCCGCACGCCCACCTCCTCCAGCCCCAGCCCGTCCGTGATCGGCCGGAATCCTACGGAGACGAGCACCTTCTCCGCCTCGACCATCTTCTCCGCCCCCGCGTGCTGCACCGTGAGCGCAACGCCGTCGCCGCGCGGCCGCCAGCCCTGCGCGCGGGCGCCCGTCATCACCTCGCCGCCGCGCGCCTTGAAGCGCCGATCCACGACGCGCACCAGGTCCGGATCGGTGCCGGGAAGGAGCTGGTCGGCGACCTCGATCACCGTGACGTGCGTGCCGAGGCGCTGGTACATCATCCCCAGCTCCATCCCGATCACCCCGCCGCCGATGATGGCGAGCGACGCGGGCACCGCCGTCAGGTCCACCGCTTCGCGCGCGGTGAGGATGCGCGCGCCGTCCGGCTCGAAGCCGGGGAGCGTGGCCACGCGCGCCCCGGTCGCGATCACCACCGCCTTGCCGGCCCTGACGCGCCGCGTGGAGCCGTCCGCGCCGGCGATCTCGACCACGTTGGGACCGACCAGTCGCGCGGTGCCGGCCGCGATCTCGCCGCCGTTGCCGCGGATGAGGGTGGCGACGCTGCCAGTGAGGCGCTGGACGATGCCGGCCTTCCACTGCTGCGTGGCGGCGAAGTCGATGGTCGGCGTGGCGACGCGGATGCCCATCACGTCGGCGTGGCGCATCTTCTCCATCATCCCCGCGGCGGAGATGAGCGCCTTGGAGGGAATGCACCCCCAGTTCAGGCACACGCCGCCCACGTTCTCCTTCTCCACCACCAGCGTCCGCACGCCCAGCTGACCCAGGCGGATGGCGGCCGTGTATCCCCCCGGCCCCCCGCCGATCACGATGGCGTCGTATTCGCTCGCGTTCATCCTCGCCTCCTCGCTTTGCAAGCGACCGATCGGTCGCGTCGAGGTCAAAAAAAGAGAGAGCGGCGCCC
>DASTVC010000517.1:0-2511 GCA_035759295.1 Longimicrobium sp.
CCGCATTAGCCTAAGTGGTGAGGCCGCGTCTGTAAAGCCGCTCCCGAAACACGCCAGGGGGGGGATTCTGGCCGATCCGTGGGTCGGGGCACGACGGAATTCCGGGGAATTTTCGCGTTCCCGCGCGGAAGGGGCTTCCGCACGTACATCCACCCGCACCAGGGGGACACCACTGACATGGGCGCTCCGACCCCACCCAGGAAGCGGCGCACGCCGGCCGCGAAGCGCCGCCCCGCCCGCCGTCCGGTTCGACTTGGGGGCGGCCGGCCTTCGTCGACACTGGTGGAGCTGGTGCGGGAGATCATGCACGGCGGCACGCGGGGACGGCCCACGCGCACGCTCCTGGAGCTCATCGGGCGGCTGGCGCCCATCAGCCTGGGAATCATCGCGCTCATCATGGTCACGGCCGGCGGCAGCGGCGTGCCCGTGGCCCTCCAGCTGGTGAAGCTGCTGGCCGGGCTCGTCGTGATCGCCGCCGTGGACCAGTGGTTCGCCGCTCCTTTGCGGCGCGGGCTGAAAAATCTCGCCCGTTTTGCCGGCCGCCGATTTCGCCGCGATTCCTTGCCGAACCCGCCACCGGCGGCACGGGTTGATGAGCCTGTCGATCCAGGGCGTCCGGTTTGAGGGCCTGACGCGGCTCTCGCCCAGGGGGTAGGGGGACGCGCGGGGCCGTCGCGCGGCTCCCCCCTCGCCATCGGCCCGCGCCGGCTTATCTTGCTGCCTCTCGCGAAGCGCCGATCATCCACCCTTTCACCCGATCGATCGCATGAGCACCGAATCCCCCGCCGCGCCGTCGCTCAAGCAGGTCGCGCTGGGCGACCTGGACCACGAGCTGGCGAACTCCCGCGCCGTGCTGGAGCGCGTGCCGGACGAGCACCTGGACTGGAAGCCGCATCCCAGGTCGTTCAGCCTTGGGTCGCTGGCCCTGCACGTGGCGCGGCTGCCGTACTGGATCCAGAACACGCTGGAGAACGACGTCTTCGACCTGTCGCAGCCCATGCCGCGCGCGGCGCCGCCTGCCAGCCGCCAGGAGATCCTGGACACGTTCGAGCAGACGGTCGCCGCCATGCGCGGGGCGCTGGACGCGGCCGACGACGCCGCGCTCATGCGCCCGTGGGAGATGCGGATGGGCGACAAGGTGCTGCAGCGCATGCCCAAGCTCGCCGTGGTGCGCAGCTTCGGCATCAGCCACTTCATCCACCACCGGGGGCAGCTGACCGTGTACCTGCGCCAGCTGGACGTGCCCCTGCCGCCCATCTACGGCCCCACGGCGGACGAGCAGCCCAACTTCGGCTGAGGCGCGGCGGTTGCACGGCGCGCGGGAACGCGCATCTTGATCGGCCCCGGCGGTGCGCGCCGGGGCCGATCGCCATTTCATCCACGGGATTTTCCTTCGATGGCATCCGATCCCATCCGCGTCCTGTTCGTCTGCCTGGGCAACATCTGCCGGTCGCCGCTGGCGGAGGCCGTGTTCCGCCACCAGGTGCGCGAGCGGGGGCTGGAGGACCGCTTCGAGATCGACTCGGCCGGCACGAGCGGCTACCACCGCGGCAGCCCGCCGGACCGGCGCAGCGCGGAGACGGCGCGCCGGCGCGGCATCGAGATCACGGGCCGCAGCCGCAGCGTGGCCGCGGACGACCTGCGCCGCTTTGACTACGTGATCGCCATGGACGCCGAGAACGAGGCCGAGCTGCGCGCGCTGATGGCCCGCGGCGGCGGCGCGGCGCGCGTGCACCGGCTGCGCGAGTGGGACCCGCGCCCGGACGACGGCGACGTGCCGGACCCGTACTACGGCGGCCCCCGCGGCTTCGACGAGGTGCACGACATCGTGGAGCGGGCGGCGGCGGCGTTCCTGGAGCACGTGGTCCGCGAGCACGGGCTGGGCGGATGATCGCGGGCGCGCTCCGCGATTCCATCCAGGCGCGGCTGGGGCCCGTCCGCGGCGCGTCGGGGGTGAGCGGGGGATGCATCAACCAGGGGATGCGGGTGGAGCTGGCGGACGGCCCCGTCTTCCTGAAGCACAACGCCGCTGCGCCCGCGGGCCTGTTTGCCGCCGAGGCGCGCGGGCTGCTGGCCCTGCGGGAGGCGGCGGACGGCGCGCTGGTGGTGCCGCGGCCGCTGGCGTGGGCGGAGGCGGAGGGGGGCGCGCCCGCGTGGCTCGCCATGGAGTGGCTGGAGCCCGCGACGCGTCCGCGCGGCTTCGTGGAGCAGCTGGGCCGCGGGCTCGCCGAGCTGCACGGCCTGCTGCAGCCGGACGGCGAGGATCACTGGGGATGGGGGGAGGACGGGTTCATCGGGTCCCTGCCGCAGGCGAACGGGTGGATGCACTCGTGGGCGGACTTCTGGCGGGCGCGGCGGCTGGAGCCGCAGCTGGGGCTGGCGCGCGCGGCTGGGCGGCTGCCGGGGCGCGCGGCGGACTGGGACCGGCTGTTCGACCAGTTGCCCGCGCTGCTGGACGACGCGGTGATGGACGGGCCGTCGCTGCTGCACGGCGACCTGTGGGGCGGCAAC
>DASTVC010000518.1:0-4801 GCA_035759295.1 Longimicrobium sp.
GGAGCGGAGCGGTGAGGCCTGGTGCCGCTATCAGCTGAGGCAGTAGCAGCAGTCGTTCGCTGCGCAGTACGACGGCCCCGGCCCGTACTTGCGGTTACAGTACGAGTTGCACCCGACGGAGGTAGCGCAGGCCGTGTCCGCTTCGGGGTCCGTGCAGACGGGCACGCGTAGCGGCTCCGCCAGCGCGGCCGACGTGCCGAAGCCCAGCGCACCGAGCACCGCCAGCGCCATCACCGCCGCGCGTGCCTTGCGGATCTTTCTGCTCATCTCGTTCTCCCCTTCAAAGGGTGAGGGACTCGCCGCGCCTCAGCGGAACGCGATGGGGCAGTAGCAGCATCCGTCACGGCAGCTGGCGTTGGCCGCGTTGCCGCCGACGTCGGCGCACGATTCCTGGCACCGCGTCAGGTTCGCGCAGCTGCCGATGGACGTTCGCGGGCACGGCCGCGCCTCGGCCAGCGCCGCCGACGCGCCGAATCCCAGCGCGGTCAGCACGGCCAGCCCCAGCAGCGACGTGCGTGTGCGGCGAGGCATGGCAGGCATGGCACCCTCCTCCTGTGCAGGGTTTTTCAGGGCGTCCGCTCAGAACCAGATGCAGTAGCAGCAGCCGTTGCTGCACTCGCCGGTTCCCGCGCCTACAGTGCCCTTGCAGTACTTGGCGCAGGCGCTGGTGGTGGTGCACGAGCCGTTGGCGAGCGGGTCGCCGCAGGCAGCCTCGGGGCGCACCTCCGCGCGCAGCGACGCGGCACCGAACATCAGCGCAGCCCCCACGCCGCCGCGGAAGAGCAGGCTCCGAAGCATCGTGATCGGTTTCGACATCCAGTCCCTCCTGAATCATGCACCGAAGCCCCGGCTGGCGAGCCGCGGCGGGAACGTGGCTACAGCTTCTGGCAGGTGCAGCAGCTTGTCTGGAAGTCGCACACCGGGATGAGGCCGTTGGACAGGCGGTTGCAGATCTTGCGGCAATCGCTGGTGGAGTGGCAGGTGCCCACCGAGGGGGTCTCGGTACACGGATGAACCGGTGCCGCGAGCGCGGACCTGGATCCGAACGCCAGCGCGAGTGCAACGGCCGCGGCGTACACTCCGCGCCGCGTCTGGGTCAGCACGTTCTGCATGGTCTTTTCTCCCCCGACAGAGTGGACCTGCGGCATCAGCATACGTACGATTTCCGCCGCAATTATTGCGCCGATCATCCGTCGACTCGGAAAGATTGCTGGACGTAACACCGCCCGCGGCCACTAGGCCGCGGGCGGTATTTTCGTCGGTCAGAGACCTGCCGACGAATTTGCCGGCAATCAGGTGACCGTCGGAGGGCAGGGCTTGGGTGTTTCCACGCAGCTCATGGTGCCTTTGCTGTCGACGGTGCACACCACGTCCCAGCAGCGGAGCACCTGCGCGCTCAGCACCTGCGTGCCGCGGACGCCGCCCCCCACCGCCGCGGTCACACCCAGGAAGATCACGACGAGCTTCGATTTTGGCATAGTGGCAATTCGACGTGGAGGGTTGGAAAGGCTGGCTGAAACGTGCCGGCGGTCAGGAGTTGGAAAGGGTGTAGCGCACGACGATCTCGCGATCATCCGCATCCGTCTCTGAGACGAGAATCCAGCCGTCACCCACCTGCAGCATGCGGTTTCTCCTCGGGATCTCCACACTGCCGCGCAGCTTTCCCTCTGGGCTGAACACGAGCCACCGGCTGCTGACGCTCCATTCCGACGGCCGGGAGGGGAGCGAGATCCACACATCGCCGTCCGGTGCGATCTGCAGATCGGTATACGGAGGATAGCGGGTGGGATATTCGATCCCTTCCGGCGGGCCCACGGGCGCCCGCGCTCCTGTGACCCGGAGTCTGGCCCAGTAGTCGTTCACGTCCTTTGGCGCCACGGGGCGAGGCGGCCCGGGAAGCGACGCCACGGTATCCCACTCCGTTCCGTCGGAAGACGCGACGATCACCGGGGAGTCGGCCGTACCGAGGAACACGCGTCCGCGGTCTGCGGCGATGACCGTCCGCCGGCCGAACGGAAGCGTGGTCGTCTCCGTGACGCGCCCGTCCGGCGAGCGTGTGCCGAACTGTTCATCGCCGGGCACGGTGGCGACGGTGTCGCGGTCCCCGTCCGGCCGCATCCACACAATCAGCAGGGAATCGCGGTGTGCGCCCGCCCGCCAGTCTGCCGCTGCCGAGGCGACGGCGAGCAGCGATCCATCGCCGCGCTGCCCGACGATGCGCGGAAAGCTGCCCAGGTCGGTGACGGGTGGATCTGTCCCGATCAATGTTCCCGCGGTGTCGAAGCGCGTCAGCCGCGCCTGTACCATGTCCCACACCAGCAGGGTGTCGCCCTGAACTCCGAGCCACGACGGCTGGGAGAACTCACCGGGGCCGCGTCCCTGCCGCCCCAGGCTGCGAACCCTTTTGCCCGCGGCGTCGAACACGTCGATGCGGTGATTGCCGGCATCTGCAACCAGGATGTCGCCGTGTGCCAGCCGTGTGGCCGCGGTGACGAAGAACAGCGCGTCGGAGCCGTCCTGCGCGGTGCCGATCCGCGGCGCGCCCGGCGTTACGACGTTCCACGCGATGCCGGGTTCTCCGTCCCCGCGGGCGTGGCCGTCCGCGCGCTCCGCGCCGCATGCGGCCAGCAGCAGCAACGGGGGGAGCGCACCTCGGCGAACGAGGACATTCCGGAGCAGGGTCACCGTGAGGTGTGCTCCAGGGCCGGAGAGTCCGTTCCGCACAGAGGTATGCAGTGGGGAAGCGTGTCCGCTCCGCGTGCGCGGGCGCTGCGGTTCGCCACGGCGAGGACCGCCTCCAACTCTCCGGGGCCGAACCATCCCCGGACCGCCTCCAGGTCGGCGCGGGTGGCGGGACGCCCCGCAATTGCTTCCGCGGATACCGGGCGCATCAGCAACTGCTGCTGGAGCGGGGTCAATTGCTGTCCAGGCGCCGGCGCCAGGCGGGCCTGCGCGCCGTTGGCAACCACGCTGTCGGCGCATGCCGTGACCACGCTTGCCATCAGCGTAACCATGGCCACGCGCACGGCGGTGCTGCGCGGGTTCCGGGTACGCTCGATCACTGAATGTTCACCTGGCTGCAATCCACAGGAGTATACTCGCAGATCGCGCTCCCGTTGGGGTAGACCACGCACTTCTTTTTGTAGCACACCACCGTCTGGGCAACGATCGCCTGCGCCGTCGGCATTAGCGCACCCGCGAACAGCGCGAGCCAGAGTGCGGTACCAAGCTTATGCTTTATCATCGGGAAGGTTGGTAAGGGAAATTTTTGCGTCACTTTCACAGGGATAATTGGCATGATTTATAAACGCAAGAGTTTCATAGGCACGCACGTTTAGGGCAACTATGATGGCAGGGCAGCAGGGTGGATCCCCATGCTCGTGCCGTTTCGCCGCCATAGCGCAGCTGACCAGAAACCAAAACTCCGCGGTATGCTGACGGGATGGCAGGCGGAGTGCGGTATGGAACTTGTTTTTACCAGGGTCAGCAACGCCCGGCGGCGAGGGTGGATCGGGACGGGAATTCCGTGGGAATGGCGCCGCTGCTGGCGAATGGGTAACGCAGTGAATTTCTTCGATTTAGAGGAGCGATGATCAACTTCGATCGACTTACCGTCAAATCGGCAGAGGCCGTACAGGCGGCGGCAGGCGAGGCGCGAAAGGCGGGGAACCCCACCATCGAGGACCTGCACCTGCTTTCGGCGCTGTTGGAGCAGGAGGAGGGGATCGTCGTCCCCATCCTGCAGAAGGTCGGCCTCAACGTGGCGCGGCTCAAGAGCGAGGTGGATGCGGCGCGGGCGCGGCTGCCCAAGCAGTCCGGCGGGGCCAACGCCACCATCTCGCGCGAGCTGAACGAGGTGCTGGACCGCGCCGAGAAGGAGGCGCGCGACCTGAAGGACGAGTACATCAGCACCGAGCACCTGCTGCTGGGGCTCGCGGAAAAGGGCTTCAGCGTGCGCGACCTGCTGCGGGCGCAGGGCGCCGGCCGCGAGGCGCTGGTGCAGGCGCTGGAGCAGGTGCGCGGCAGCCACCGCGTGACCGACCAGAACCCGGAGGAGAAGTACCAGGCGCTGCAGCGCTTTTCCACCGACCTGACCGAGCGCGCCCGCCGCGGCAAGCTGGACCCGGTCATCGGCCGCGACGAGGAGATCCGCCGCGTGGTGCAGGTCCTTTCCCGCCGGACGAAGAACAACCCGGTGCTCATCGGCGAGCCGGGCGTGGGGAAGACGGCGATCGCCGAGGGGCTGGCGCAGCGCATCGTGAACGGCGACGTGCCCGAGGGGCTGCGCGACAAGACGCTCGTCTCGCTGGACATCAGCGCCATGCTGGCGGGCGCCAAGTACCGGGGTGAGTTCGAGGAGCGTCTCAAGGCCGTGCTCAAGGAGCTGTCGGACTCCCAGGGCAAGTTCATCGTCTTCCTGGACGAGCTGCACACCATCGTGGGGGCGGGCAAGACGGAGGGTTCGCCCGACGCGGGCAACATGCTGAAGCCCGCGCTGGCGCGCGGCGAGCTGCGCGTGGTGGGCGCCACCACCCTCGACGAGTACCGCCAGCACATCGAGAAGGACGCGGCGCTGGAGCGGCGCTTCCAGCCGGTGTTCGTGGGCGAGCCCACGGTGGAGGACACCATCGCCATCCTGCGCGGGCTCAAGGAGCGCTACGAGGTGCACCACGGGGTGCGCATCACCGACAACGCCATCGTGGCCGCGGCCACCCTCTCCAACCGCTACATCGGCGACCGCTTTCTGCCCGACAAGGCAATCGACCTGATCGACGAGGCCGCCAGCCGGCTGCGCATCGAG
>DASTVC010000519.1:0-4046 GCA_035759295.1 Longimicrobium sp.
CCGGCGCGGGGCCGTACCTGTTCAACGCATGGACGTTCGAGGGCGATGGCTGCGGCCAGCACGGCTGGTGGGGCACCGTCCGCCAGCTCGCCGACGTGCGGCGCGATTCGCTGATCCCCACCGACACGGTGCGCTACACCGCGGCCGACAGCGCCGCCGGGATGAACAAGCTGATCGCGACGGACTGGGGCGACCCCGAGGGGGTGCGGGGGATGAGCCTGCGCGACGTGGAGGCGGAGTTCCTTTCGGATACCGCGCTCACCGTCTCGCTGCGCTTCCTCACCGACGCGCCGTTCGCGATGGGCGACGGCACCTACGGGGGCCGCACCGAGACGGTGCCGGTTCATCATCCGCCGCGGTGGCTGGCGCCGTACGTCCCCACGCCGCTGGCCGTGCGACGGTTCTGGCGTACGTCACCCCGCCGTGAGCACGCCGGCTGGAGCGCGGTGGACGCCGATCACGCGGCCGCGCTCCTTGCCCGCTTCCGCACGTGAGGCAGAGTGGAACTGTCCCGACCCGGCGTGAGCTCGAGAACCGTTCGCGGGTGCAGTCGCAGGCGGACGCCCTCTGACAATCGGCTGCGGGGGATGCGGAGCCGGGCACTGTTTTCGGCCTGCGACCAAGCTTGCGCGCGGGCCCCGCACCCCTGAACCTGCGTCGTTGGCCGGCACCTGGAGCGGATTTGCCCATGCCCGAATTGATCGTCATCGGAGGCGCGCCAGGCTGCGGGAAGTCCACGCTTGCGGCGCAGCTTCGAGTCCTCCTGCGGGGACCGTGGATCGACTTCGGACGGCTCCGTGAGTTCCACCTCGAGCGCGACTGGAGCAACCAGAGTCGTGAAGAAGAGGCGATGACCTTCGAGAACCTCCTGGCCATCATCCGCAACTACATCCGGCACGGCTACCGCGACATCATCGTCGACGACCTGAGAGACCATCGGGTCCAGCAGGTTCCGAGCGTCCTGCGCGACGTGTCGTTCCGGATCGTGACGCTGGTTGTCTCCGACCCGGCGGAGCTGAGGCGGCGAATCGAGGCCCGCAACGACGGCTGGAAGGACACCGAGGCGGCGGTTGCGTGGAATCAGCGCGTCCTGGAGCGCCCCTGCGTGGCCCACGAACGCAAGATCGACGTGACGAACAAGCCGCCAGGTGCCGTCCTCGACGAGGTGCTTGGCGAGCTGGGAGTATCGCGTGCAGCACTGGCCGCGACGGGCGGAGCACCGGGATGAGCCACGCCGCAGCGGACCGGGCGGGCGTCACGGCCGCCGGCGCGCGGACGCCCGCGGGGCCGAAGACCAGGTGGACTGCATCGCATCTGCCAGCCCCGGCCGCCTGACGATCGGCCGATGCGGGGCCGTCCCTCTTTTCGTGCCGGCCGGCAGGCTTGCGCCCCGGCCCCCGCACCCCTGACCCTTGTGCCGTTCGGCCGCGCCCACCGTACATGACCGCACCAGCGATACCCCCCAGTACGCCACGCACCTACGAAGCACATGCGGAATCGACCGAGATCTTCGGCCGAGTCGCTGCCTCCGTCCGCACCCACCGGCTGACGGTGGATGGCCCAGTCCGCAATGGCGCGCCAGGCGAGGCGCCGACACCGGGCGAGCTGGTCCTCGTGGCCGTCGCCAGTTGCGGGGCGGAGGTGCTACAGGTACTCGCCCGCGACGCCGGTACGCCGCTCGACGCGGTCACTGTCACCGCCCGCGGGACGATCGACCTTGAGCAGCAACCGCACCCCGGCGTCACGGTGTTCAGCAGCGTGGAACTCGAGATCGTACTTCGCGGGCCGGTACCCGAGCAGGCGGCGGCGCTGGTGGCGGGGTTCCAGCGGCGCTGCCCCGTCTACGGTTCGCTCGCGGTAGCGAGCGGCCAGATGTCCGTGCACCACCGCGCCGAGCCCAGCACTGGTCAGCCGGAGAGGTAAGGGTACAGGGCGCAGCGGACGAGTCTGGCACCGCCCGCATTGGAATGCAGGCGGTATCTCCGTGGAACATCCTGCTTGCCGGTACTCGCTCACCTCCACTGCATCCAGAGCAGCGGCTACGTTGTGCGGCTCCACGACGCCGTCCTGACAATCGGCTGCAGGGGATGCGGGGCCGTCCATGCTTTCGCCGACGACAGGCTTGCGCGCCGGCCCCGCACCCCTGACCCTTGATCCCTCAGGCGGCAACAAAAGTTCACGGCATGACGCGCTTTCGACTTCTTCCGGGCCTACCGCCGTACGGCGAACTCGCCCTCCCTTTCCCCGCCACGTGGGGACGCTCGGGGCGCGAAGGTGTTGTCGTGGAGTTCGCCCCCGAGCGCGGCGGAGCCTGGGTCGGCAACTTCGCTCGCGGACTCGGCGGTGTGACTGCGGCAGTTGCCCATCCTGACGGGCGCCGCGTGCTTGTTTTTGCCGAGGGAGATCTCTGGAGCGTAGATCCCGAATCCCGAGCCGCGGACGAGTTCGCCCAGGCGGTGGAGGCGTTTTGGCTCGTGCGCGAACCCGACGGGTTTGTGTTGAGCGTGCAGGGACTGGCTTTTCTCCGCGTTGGCCCGAGCGGGATCCTGTGGCACACCCGCCGCCTGTCCTGGGATGGCTTCAATGCAGTCCAGCTCTCCAATGAAACCATCAGCGGCGAGGCCTGGAACGCGGTCGAGGACCGATGGATGCCCTTTGAGGTCAACCTGGCGACCGGCGCATCCGCGGGTGGGTCATTCGGGTCCGGCGATCCGGAAGGCTGGCAGCGGCTCGCATCTCCGCGCGATGCCGCCTAACAATCGGCTGCAGGGCATGCGGGGCCGTCCATGCTTTCGGCCGACGAGGCTTGCCGCGCCGACCCCGCACCCCTGACCCTTGATCCGTCAGGCAGCGAATTCCTGCGACTCCCTCGCGACGCATGGCTCGCGCTAGGCATGGCGATCCGCGCGCGCGAGCCCCGGCCCCGGATCCTCACCGTTGCGCGCGCCGGCATGCGCGCCCGCCGCGCCGGCGAGCACCCCGCGACGGCCACCGTGGACAGCCGTGAACCCAGGGCGCCGAGCAGCAGCGCGGCGGCGATCGTGGGAATCTTGCGCGCGACGACCAGCCATCCGCCCCGTCCCGCCCCCCCTTTGCGTACGCGATGTGCACGACGGCGTGCGCGACGTAACACAGCGCGACCATCCCGCGCACCAGCCACCGCAACGAATCTTCGAGAACGTGCGCATCCGCCTCGTGCGCCAGATTCCCCATCGCGATCCCCGCTCCGGCCACCCCCGCCGCGAGCGGAAGCTGTGCAGGGTCCGGTCCGCTTCGTGCACACCTCCGCGATCGGCGCCTCGTCGATCGCTTCTTCTTCGTCCACGTCCTTTGGCGGGTCGCGAGACCCGTCACAGAGGGTCATTCGTTGGGCTGCAATAGAGCGTGGTGAGCCGTATTCTCATAGCAAAGTGGGGGTATGTCATGGTCAAGGTAGCGTTATTTGTGAAGTTGGAAGCGAAGCCCGGCAAAGAGGCGGACGTAGAGAGCTTCCTGTTGAGCGGCCTTCCTCTTGTTGAGCAGGAGCCTGCCACTACCGCATGGTTCGCGATCCGGCTGGGCCCGTCTACGTTCGGAATCTTTGACGCGTTTCCAGATGAAGCGGGGCGACAGGCTCACCTGTCGGGCAAGGTTGCAGCGGCGCTCATGGAGAAGGCGGGCGAGCTTTTCTCCACGCCGCCGTCGATCGAGAAAGCTGACGTCCTCGCGGCAAAGCTTCCCGGCTAAGCTCGCCGACTAGGGCACCGCAGCCGGCCCACTTGCCTCCGCTTCGCTACGGCAATGGGTCGGCTGAACTGGGTGGTGATGCGGATGCAGGAGCACTTCATCGGCAATCAAAGGGCGTCGATGACGCCGGCCCCGCACCCCTGAGCCTTGATCCGCCAGGCAGCGAAGTCGTACGACTCCCCTCGCGACGCATGGCTCGCACTACGCAGGGCGATGCGCGCGCGCGAGCCCCGGCCCCGGATCGTCGCCGGTGCGCGCGTCGGCATGCGCGCGCTCCCAGATGTTCCAGAGGACCTGCGCGCCCGCCGCGCCGGCGAGCA
>DASTVC010000520.1:0-6540 GCA_035759295.1 Longimicrobium sp.
GTACGCCGGCGCGGCCCCGCCACCGCCGTACGCGGGCGCGGCGGGCTCCGGCACCAGCGCGCGGTCCGGGCGCGGCGCGTTGCTGGCGCCCATGGGCTCGGCGCGCGGCGGCTCCAGACCCAGCGGCTTTACGTGGGCGAACTCGCGCTTGGTGTCGAGGATCACGACCTCCACGCGCAGCCCCGCGCGGGCGATGCCGTTGTCCTGGGCCCACTGCGCGGCGAAGCGGCGCAGGTGGTCGGCCTCGTCGCGCGCCCAGAGGTTCGGGTTCATCCCCGGGGGGACGAGGTCGGTGCTTACGTACACGCGCAGGTCCGGCGCGGTGCGGCGGTCGGCGTAGCGCCGCAGCGCCTCGCGAACGCCGTCTTCGAGCTGCTGCCGGAGCGTGGGGCGCAGGAGCTTGCGGAATGCGTTGATCATCGTGGTCCGGATTTGCGTTGAATCGCCGGGCGCGCGCTGTCGCAATATCAGGACCGGCGCCGTATCGGGGCAAGCGCGCGCCCGTGACGTACGATGAGCGGTGGATGAAGGTTGCGGAGGGGAAGGACGTGTTTCTGCGGGCCGTCTTCTCCGGCTTTGGGAGAGGAGTGGTTCCGACAGTGCAGAGCGCGGCGACAGACATCGAACTGGCGCCCGCAGGCCGCCCCCCCTCACCCGGCCTCTCCCCCCCGAACTGCAGGGGGGAGAGGAGAACTTCGATCCCGCTTCGACGGGGTGCGGCCCACCATCCCGCGCCAGCCCGCCCGCAGCGCACCGCCGCCCGTGCCGTGTATTCCCTCTCCCGCGCAGTTTGCGGGAGAGGGCAGGCGAGGAACGAGCCGGGTGAGGGCCCCCGCGGACGCAGACCGGACCTTGTCGAACCTACGCGAGCGGGTGAGGAACCGCGCGCACCGCCGCCGCCCCCGTGCCGCCGCGCAGCCAGGTGCGCGCGGCGAGGGCGGCGACGGCGGCCCAGGCCAGCAGCGCCGCGACGGCGATCACCACCGCGAGGCTCAGCTCCGTCAGCGGCCGGCCCTGCTCCGTCTGCCAGGCGATGGCCGCGCACGCCGCCAGCCATGCGGCCCCCGCGGCGTGAATCCACGGTCGCGCGCGGTCGGACGAGACGCCGGCCCAGGTGAGCAGGATCGCGACGAGGGGCAGCGCCTGCAGCCCGTGGAATCCCACCGCGTGCAGCGGCAGGATGCTCGCCTGACCGGTCCGCGAACCCTGCGCCGCGCTCATCCAGAACCCCGCGGCGAACGCGCCCATCGTCGCCAGCGCGGCGTAGCGGAGGGAGAGGAGCAGCGGGCCGTCGGCGCCGTCCATCCGCCGCGCCAGCACCTTCCAGGCAAGGATCACGAAGCTGACGATCATCCCCGTCGCCGCCAGGAAGAACACGCCGCCCAGGATCTGGTCCGTCACCGATCCCACCTTGGTGAACCGGGGATCGATGCCGCGCGCGATCTGCACGTTCTCCATCCCGAACGCGTACAGGCTCAGCAGCACCAGCGACACGCGCCACGTCCACAATCCGCCCTTCGAAAAGCGGGCGAGCGGCACCAGCAGCACCAGCGTCAGCAGGTAGATGCCGACGGCCACATCGAACGACATCGCCTTCCGCAGGTGCCCCTCCGTCCCCACCAGCTCGCTCCCCCGCACGCCGATCGCGATCGCGCATCCAGCGCCCAGCAGCAGGCCGAGCACGCCCGCCGCCGTCAGCATCCACTCCCGGCGAAAGACGGTCAGCGCGCCCGACGCCGCCGTCCGCGCCGCCGCGCCGATTCCGCCCGCGGCGGGCACGCGTCCCACCACCGGCTGGGTCTCCGCGGGGCGTGCGGCGCGGTCGCGGCGGCTGCGGCTCCAGGCGCGCAGCAGGTAGTAGCTCAGGAATCCCACCGGGCCGAACATCAGCGTGGCGAACAGCAGCACCGACTGCACCGGCAGCGGCACGTACCGGTGCTCCATGTTCTCCCGGTAGATCATCATCGCCACCACCTGGTCGAACGCCAGGATGTGGATCCACGCCACCAGCGCGATGTCGGGATTCCCCAGCAGCCGTATCACGCCCTCCGCGCTGCCGAAGTCGCCCACGACCCCCATCCCGTTCTGCATCAGCATCATCACGACGCCGACGAGGTAGATGGCGGCGAGAAAGACGGGGAAAACCGCTGTCCGGGCCACCCACCGCGTCACCCGCCATGCGGGGAGCAGAGTGAGCAGCAGCCAGCCCAGCATGGCGATGCCGGCAAGGTTGTACAGGGCGACGTACATCGGAACGGCTCCGGCGGGGGGTGAGGGAGGGGGATGGACGGATGATAGGCCGCGCGCGCCCCGCCATCCAGAGCGCCGTTGCCGCGTACCTGCTGAACGGATGGAGCGCCGGCCGGGTTTCGAAGCCCGGCCGGTGCGAATCGGAACGAGAGGAGGATGGAGATGAAGACGGGCCGCGCGAGGGATGCGCGGCCCGTGGTGCGGAGCGTCAGCGGCGTTCCAGGCGCATCGTATAGGCGCCCGTCTCGTCCGCCCGGTACGAGCCGGCGCGGATGATGAACTCGCCGCTGCTGGGAAGGGTGATGGTCAGCTGGGCATCGCTGTCGCCGCCGCCGTCGTCATCCTGCTCCAGCTGGCGCCATCCGCTGGACCCGATCGTCCCCACCTGCAGCAGGGAATCGAAGTCGTCCGAGCGCATGGTGACGACGTAGGTGGCGCCGGCGTCTCCGCGGAACGTCCAGTCCTCGCGGTACGAGCCGTCGGCCTCGCGCGAGTCGGTGTCGGAAAGGCGGCCCTCCAGCGTCTCCCCCGGGGAGATGGGCATGGGGGGCGCGCCGGACTCGCGGTCGGTCACGCGCTCCACCAGCACCGTGTACGTGCCGGTCTCGCCCTGGCCCGCGGAGCGCACGTGGATGTGGAAGGCGCCGTCGTTCGGAAGCTCCGTCGTGATGCGGCTGTCGGTGCCGCCCCCGCCGTTGTCGTTGCCGTCCATCCCCCTGCACTCTCCGCCCTCGTACTCTCCCAGCGTCACGAAGGTATCGAAATCCTCCGAGCGCACCGTGACCACGATGGTCTCGCCCCTGCGGCCGTGGTACGTCCACGTGTCCATGTACGAGTTGTCCATCTTGCGGTCGCCGCGCGCCAGCGTCCCCGTCTCAGGCACGCCGGCCGTGATCGGCGCTCCCTCGTCCGGGCCGTGCGCCTCGTGCCCCTCTTCCACCACGCCCGCGTCCTCCAGGCTGAGCTGGTAGTCGCCGACCTCGCCCTCGTCGTACGAGTTGGCGCGGATCACGTACGTGCCGTCCGCGCTCCCGGTGAACTCCACCAGCGCGTCCGTGCCCCCGGCGCCGTCGTCATCGCTCGCGCAGTCTTCGCATTCGTCGACGGCGTTGGAGCCCACCGAGAGGTACGCGTCGAAGTCGTCCGATCGCAGCGTGACGCGGTAGCGATGCCGCGCCTGGGCGGCAAAGCGCCAGACGTCGTAGTGCGAGCCGTCGTCCAGGGTGGGGTCGGACTCGCTGAGCTGCCCGGCGACGCTCTCTCCGGGGCGGATGAGGTCCTGCGCGGCCGCCGGCGCCGCGGCCAGCAGCAGCAGGGAGGCGAGATGAAGTGCGCGGTACATGAACGAGCCGCTCCGTGGGTGGAGGGAGAGTGCGCGCGGGGTGGAATTCGGCCGCGCGGAGGTTCCGCGGCGCTGTGCTACCATCGGGGCCGTCAGCGCGTTCCAATGGCAGAGGATGAAAGTAATGCGTGCGGACGGCGGAGTCAGCCCTCGGGCCCTCACCCGGCTCGTTCCTCGCCTGCCCTCTCCCACAAACTGCGTAGGAGAGGGAATAAACGGCACACACCTCCCGGCGCGTTGCCGCGGTTGCGGATTGCTCGGCATGACAACCGCGCGTCACGACCCTCGGATCGCGTCACCCCTCTCCCGCGCAGTTTGCGGGAGAGGGGCCGGGGGTGAGGGGTCCGCGCGCAGCGCGACGCCGTAAAACCGGCCGTCCGCCGAGGATCGTCCCCCAAACGCAGCGCCGCGGTCCCGCCCGTGAGGCAGGACCGCGGCGCTGGCGATCGATGGATCGAGCCGGATGGCGCGTCAGGCCACCATCAGCATCGGCTCTTCCAGGTACTGCTTGAGGGTCTGCAGGAACTGCGCGCCGGTCGCGCCGTCGATCACGCGGTGGTCGCAGCTCAGCGTCATCCGCATGCGCTGGCGGATGGCCATGTTCCCCTCGTCATCCACCACCACCTTGGGCCCCACGGCGCCCACGGCCAGGATGGCGGCCTCGGGCGGGTTGATGATGGCGGTGAACTCCTCGATGCCGAACATCCCCAGGTTGCTGATGCTGAAGGTGCTTCCCGTGTACTCTTCGGGCTTCAGCTTCTTCTCGCGAGCGCGGCCGGCCAGTTCCTTCACCTCCACGGCGATCTCGCTGACACCCTTGCGATCGGCGTCGCGGATCACGGGGGTGATAAGGCCCTCGTCAATGGCCACGGCGACCCCGATGTGCACCTGCTCGTACAGGTGGATGCTGTCGCCCGTCCACGCCGCGTTCACGAACGGGTGCTTGCGCAGGGCCATGGACACGGCCTTGATCACCATGTCGTTGGGGCTGGTCTTGATCCCCTGGTCCTTGAAGCGCTCGTTGATGCGGGCCCGCAGCGCCATCGCCTCGCCCATGTCCACCTCCACCGTAAGGTAGAAGGTGGGCACGGGTCCGATGGACTGCGCCAGCCGCCGCGCGATGGCCTTGCGCATCTGCGACAGCGGGTGCTCGCGGTAGCGCGCGTCCGTGCTCGGCGCGACGGCCTGCGGAGCGGCCGGGGCCTCGGCGGCGGGCTGCGCGGCGGCCTGCGGCTGCGCCCCGCCCTGCGCCACCGCCTGCTCGACGTCGCGCTTGACGATGCGGCCGCCCGGCCCGCTCCCCTGCACGCCGCCGATCTGCATCCCCGCCTCCTGCGCCAGCCTGCGCGCCAGCGGCGACGCCTTTACCCGCCCGTTGTCCGCGCCCGTCGCCGCGCCCTGCTGCGCCTGCGGAGCGGGTTGCGCCGCCGCCGCGGGCTGGGCCGGCGCGGCCGGAGCCTCCGCGGGCGGAGCCGCGGCGGCGGTGGACTGGCCGGCGTCACCGCCGCCCGCCGCCGCCTGCTGCGCCGGAGCCTCCGCCGCGGCGGGGGCAGCCGCCGGGGCCGCGTCCGCACCGCCGGTGAGCGACGAGATGTCCTCGTCGGCCCCGGCGATGACCGCGATGATCGTCCCCACGTTGCTGGTTTCGCCGTCGCCGATCAGGCGCTTGCGGAGGATGCCGCTGCCGCGGGCCACCAGCTCCATGGTGGCCTTGTCGGTCTCCACCTCGGCCAGAAGGTCGCCCTCCTTGACCTCGTCGCCCTCGTTCTTGAGCCAGGTGACCAGGCGCCCCTCTTCCATCGTGGGGGAGAGCGCCTCCATGTAGACTTTCGTCGCCATCGTCGTCTTCGTCAGAAGTGCGTGAGTGCGGTAGTGCGTCAGTGCGTGAGTGGGGTCGTGTTCGACTTCCGCACTCACGCACTCACGCACTTACGCACTATCTGTAAAGAACCTGGTTCACCTTTTCCACCACCAGCTCCACGCTGGGCTTGGCGGCCTTCTCCATCGCCTTGGCGTACGGCATGGGCACGTCGGCCTGCGTAACCCGCAGCACCGGCGCATCCAGGTGGTCGAACGCCTCTTCCTGGATCAGCGCCGCGATGGTCGCGGTAATGCCGCCGAACGCCCAGCCTTCTTCCAGCAGCACCACGCGGTTCGTCTTGGCCACGGTCGCCAGGATGGCGTCGGTGTCCAGCGGGCGCAGGCTGCGCAGGTCCAGCACGTCGGCCTGAATGCCGTCCTTTTCCAGCTGCGCCGCGGCCTGCAGCGCAACGTGGATCATCTTGCCGTGCGTGATGATGGATACGTCTCCGCCCTCGCGCTTGAGGTCGGCCACGCCCAGCGGGATGATAAAGTCGTCGTCCTCGGGCACCTCGCCCTTGAGGTTGTACAGCATCTCGCCCTCGAACACGCACACCGGGTCGTCGTCGCGGATGGCGGCCTTGAGCAGCCCCTTGGCGTCCGCCGGCGTGCCGGGGACGACCACCTTGACGCCCGGATAGTGCGCGATCTGGCTTTCCAGCGCCTGCGAGTGCTGCGCGGCCAGCTGCAGCGCGGCGCCGGTGGGGCCGCGGAAGGTGATGGGGATCTTGAACTGCCCGCCGCTCATCGACCGCATCTTGGCCGCGGCGTTGAAGATCTGGTCGAACGCCAGGATGGCGAAGTTCCAGGTCATGAACTCGATCACGGGCCGCACGCCCGTCATGGCGGCGCCCACGCCGAGACCCGCGAAGCCCAGCTCCGTGATGGGGGTGTCGACCACGCGCATATCCCCGAACCGGTCCAGCAGGCCCTTGGACACCTTGTACGCGCCGTTGTAGACGCCCACCTCCTCGCCCATGAGGAAGACGTCCGGGTCGCGCTCCATCTCTTCGGCGAGGGCCTGGTTCAGGGCCTCGCGATAGGTGATGACGGCCATCGGTCAGCGGTTCCTCATGTCGAAGTAGAGA
>DASTVC010000521.1:0-6822 GCA_035759295.1 Longimicrobium sp.
CGCCACGTGCTCGCCCAGCAGCTCTACCTGGCGCGCCTGCCGCTGCTCGTCCAGCGCCGCCGCATACCCTCCCCCGCCCTCCGCGCCCGCCGTATCGAGGTCGAGCTCCACGAACGTGGCGCCGAGCGAGCGCGCCTCTTCCGCCGCCGCCGCGCGCACGTCGTACGCGCTCACCACGGCGCCCAGCCGCCGCGCGGTCGCGATCGCCTGCAGCCCCGCGACGCCCGCGCCGAGGACGAGGACCTTCGCGGGACGGATGGTGCCGGCGGCGGTGGTGAGGAGGGGAAAGAACTTCGGCAGCGTCTCCGCGGCCAGCAGGACGGCGCGGTAGCCGGCGATGGCCGCCATGGCGCTCAGCGCGTCCATCTTCTGCGCGCGGGTGGTGCGCGGCACCAGCTCCATCGCCAGCGCCGTCACGCCGGTCTGCGCGAGGGACGCCATCCCCTGTGGATCGTCCAGCGGCCGCAGAAAGCCGATCAGCGTGCGGCCGGCGCCCAGCAGCGCCAGGTCGTCCGCCGCCGGCCCCTGCACGCGCGCCACGATGTCCGCCGCCCACGCCTCCTCCCGCGTGCCGATGCGCGCGCCCGCCGCCTCGTACGCCGCGTCGGGGAGGTACGCCTGCGCGCCGGCGCCGGACTGCACGATGACCTCGGCCCCCTCCTTCGCCAGCCGGGCGACGGCATCGGGGACCAGCGCCGCGCGCCGTTCGCCGGGGGCGGTTTCCGTGGGTACGCCGATGGTCAGGGGCATGGGGCGGCGGGTGTGGGGACGTGGACCGTGCAGCGGGCGTGGTACACAGGCTAAACGTCAACCGCCGCCTGCGCCATACGCTCGTTTCCGCGACGTCCATCGAGGAGCGCCCCACACCCGGTGTCCGGACCTCGACGACACCGTTCCCGGACGCAGTCCGCCCCCGCCGGAAGGTGTCCGGCGGGGGCGGTGGAATCACCTGCTCTGGATCGTGAGACCGCGATCAGGAGTGGCCGCGGGCCTGCTCCAGGCGCTTGTTGACGAAGTCCCAGTTCACCGTGTTGAACCAGGCCTCCAGGTAGTCGGGGCGCCGGTTCTGGTAGTTCAGATAGTACGCGTGCTCCCACACGTCGATGCCCAGCAGCGGGAACTGGCCGTTCATCAGCGGGCTGTCCTGGTTGGGCGAGTCGGTCACGGCCAGCTTGCCGTTGTCGTCCACCAGCCAGCTCCATCCGCTGCCGAAGCGGCCCTTGCCCGCGTCGATCAGCTTCTGCTTCAGCGCGTCCCACCCGCCGAAGGCGCGGTCAATCTCGCCGGCGATCACGCCGGTGGGCGCGCCGCCGCCGCCGGGGCCCATCACCTGCCAGAACAGGCTGTGGTTGGCGTGGCCGCCGCCGTTGTTGCGCACGGCGGTCTTGATGGCCTCGGGCACCTCGTCAAAGCGGCGCATCAGCGCCTCGATGTCGTCGCCTGCGTTGAAGTCGGGGTGCTTTTCCAGCGCCGCGTTCAGGTTGTCGACGTACGTCTTGTGGTGCTTGTCGTGGTGGATCTCCATGGTGCGGGCATCGATGTGCGGCTCCAGCGCATCGAACGCGTACGGCAGATCCGGCAGCGTAAACGACATTCCTCCACCTCCCTCAGGGTTTACGGGACCGCCGCGGGGCGCCCTGTCCCGTCGCCCCGCCGAACAAGGGCAATCTACGCGGCAACGTCCGTTCCGCTACCCGGGTGACCGCGGGGTCCGAGCCCTACTCGTGGAACTCGACCTCGGCGCGGGTGCGCACGCGCATCACCGCCTCCTGGCGAAAGCGGCGCTTGTACTCGGCCGCGATCTCGTCCAGCGCGGCATCCGCGGCGGCGCTGGGGGCATGTTCGACCTCCACCACGAAGCTGGGCTCGCTGACGACGGCGCCGTTCGCGCCCAGCCACTGCCCTTCCCCGCGCAGCACCGTAAGCCCGTCGGGAAAGCGCGGCGTGACCACTTCCGCCAGGAACGTGCTCCAGTCCTGCTCCGACACCGATCCGCCGCCCGGAATGTCGCGCCCGAAGAAGAGGCGGTCCGACAGCCATTCCTGCTCCGCGCCGGGTGGCGTCGTAGAGGGCGCGGCAGTCACCGCGGGCACGCAGGCAGTCAGAAGGAGCGGGATGACGAGCGGGCGGAGGGCGGCAAAGCGGATCATCGACCTACGGGGGATGAAAGGGATCGAAGGAGGCCCGGACCCGGATGGAAGTGTGAACCGACGGGCGGCGATCCGGCTGGAGAAGATGATGATCGATCGTACGGCGCACCAGTTTGTCGACGCTCCGCCACCATCGTCTCCGCCAGCATCTCCTCGTGACGTCACTCCCCGTCCAGCCAGGCCTTTGCTTCGTCCAGCCGCGTGAACACCCTCACCTCCATCTGCACGCGGAGGTCGGCGAGGGTGGAGAGCATCCCCATCATCGCGTACGACGACGGGCGATGCGTGACGATGGCCCAGCGCATGTCCTGAAACCGCTCCCGCGACGCCCGCATGAAGGCGAGCATGTCCTCCACGTCCTGTACCGTCGCCGGCCGCTCCACGCCGCGGTGGTCCGAGAGCACCTGAAAGTGCGCCCCGAACTCCGGCATCTCCAGCAACGCCTTCAGGCTGTCGAGGATATCATGGAGCGTGAACGTGCCGGTGATCGTGTAGTGTACGCGCCGATTCTCCGCGTCCAGCGTAAAGCTGATCGACATCTTTCCTCGCGATGACCACGGTCCCGCAACCTGACAGTTCCACGGAGCGCTACCCCCGCGCCGGGCGGAGACCTGAATCTACCGGTATTACGTAGATCGCGCGCGACGGGATTTCTCGGGGCGCGTCTGCACGCGGCCCATCAGCGCCTCGGGGTGGTTCTCGGCCACCTCCAGCAGCGTGAGGGCCATGCCGTCGGGCTGGCGCTTGCCCTGCTCCCAGGCCTTTACCGTCTCGGCGCTGGCGTTCAGCACCTGCGCGAACACGCTCTGCGACAGCCCCAGGCGCTCGCGGATCCGCTGGATTCCAGGCCCCTCGTAGCTGCGCGGCGGCTGCACCACGGCGTCGCGCGCGCTCAGGCGGCGCACGCGCCGGGCGGGCTGCACATTGCCGCGGCGCACCTCCAGCGCCTCGTGCAGCCCCTCGATGAGCAGGTCGCCGAAGTTCTGGTCGGTAACCTGGATCGCGTCGTCGTTCTTGCTGGCCATTTGGGTTCCCCGGTGTTTCCGTGCTACGTGATCCGCTTTCGCGGCCAACCCTCATCCCTGATCTGCGCCACGACCGCCCGCAACTGTTTTTTCTGTGCGTCGGTTAGGTTGCCCTGCACGTTCTTGGGAAACGCGATGATGAAGTAGACCGTCGCCTGCTCCTCGACGTACAGGTACGCCACCCGCGCGCTTCCGCTTTTGCCGCGCCCCTCCTGCGCCGCGCGTACTTTGCGCACGCCACCCGTGTTGACCATCACCACGCCCGCCCGCGGGTTCGCGAGCAACTCGTCCTCCAACTCTTTCATCTCCGCGTCGGTAAGCACGCCCTTGCGGGTGCGCTCGAACAGCGCGAGGTACACGAATTCCACCAGCCCGACGTTCTCCTCATTGTAGTACACAGTACCCCACTTCGTCAAGAGGTGACGAAATCCCCCGCCCGACGCGTCGTGCGCAGGCGCCCATCACTAGCCACTCTGTTCCTGGACATCCAACGCGACGGCCCGTTAAGGCCGAAAGCCTCATGCGCCCACTGTAAACTTGCGGGCGCCTGCTGTCAAGTTACGGCATTTCAGGTGGAGACTGAGGAGTGGATCCGAGCCCATATCCGCGTCGGGAAACGTGTCGCCGCCACGCGGTCCACAGGGCGGCGGCGAGGATGGCGACCTCCAGGGCGAAGGTCCAGTGGAGCACGAAATTGAGGTACCACGCCTGGTGCCGCGCCTCCACGTGCGACATGGCGAATTCGGTATTGGAGAACGGCCACAGCCAGCGGATGCCGCCCGCGGTAGTGTCTAGCACCAGGTGCAGCAGGATGTTCGCGGCGAAGACGAGCATCACCAGCCACGCCGTCCGGCCGGCGCGCCGCATCCACAGCCCCAGCGCGGCGGCGGCGAAGAGCGTGATCCAGGCGAGCGGCAGGTGCGGCAGATAGGCGTGGTGCACCTGCCGGCGATGGTCCACGAAGTAGAACCAGAGCAGGTCCAGGTCCGGCAGCACGCTGGCGATCATCCCCAGCGCCAGCAGCCGGCGGCGGAACGGCGTCGGCTCGGGCTCGCGGTCCAGAATGAGCCGCGTGGCCAGGTAGCCGGCGGGGAGATGGGCGATGAACACGTGGGATGGATGAAGCGCCGGCGGCGGATTCAGGCGGGGAGCTGAAGGGTCACGGTCGCCTGACGACAGGCGGGCCCGCAGCGGCGCCCGTTGGGATATGCCTCCTCGTACCGCGGCTGGAACTGTTGCGTGATCGTCCCCTCCGCCGTGGTCAGGCGCAGCGTGACCTGCTCAGCAACGAGCCCGGGGAACATCAGCGGGCAGCTGGCCGCGTCGGCGCAGTCGATCGCCACGATCGCCGGGTCATTGGGCACTGTCGCCACGAGGACGAACGCCCCCACCGGCGGCCGGCTGAACCGTACCGACAGCCCATCCTCACAGCCGATGAGGGTGCACGCGCCGAACGGCGTGCAGGAGGCAAGCAGGGCCGCCGTGGCGCTGCACAGGAGCGAGCGGATGCGCATGGATGATCGGGGTGCGGAGTGTCGTCAGGCAGGAACGATCCGAGAACGTCCGGCCGATAGCGGGGGTGACAGACTGGGCTCCGCACCAGAGACGGAGAGTGTCTTCAAGAAACAACCGACCGATTGATTTCCTGAGGCTGAGGGAGGCGCGCTCCCTAATACGGAATCCCGAAATAGTGCACCGATAAAGCGGACGGTGTCATTCTGAGAGAGGCGCGCGCTCAGTCCTTTTCGATTGCACTATCGCCCGTGCGCCGACCGAAGAATCTCTACGATGGGCGCGCGGTCCTGTCGGCTACGTCGGTCTCGGCGCGAACAACCCCACCCGTTTCCGATAAAGATTCTTCGGTCGGCGCACTGCGTAAAGACGGTTTTGCGCGGCGCCTTCCTCAGAATGACAGCGTTCTTCTGGACGCAATCTTTTTGCGGATTCGGGACGAGGAAATCAATATTCGGCTAGCGGAAGGGCAGATTCCAGACACCATGAGAAGCACTCGACCGGCGCCGGGTTGACTTCTGTGCCTAACACCGTTAGGTTCTCTGCAGCGGAAAAACGTTCAGTCACCAGGACCTGGGCAGCGAAGCTGTCCGGGTCTTTTTGTTTTTTCGCCGCGCCGAACGCGGGGGCGCCAAATTCCGCAGAACACCCTCGGTCATGCGTACGGATATCCCGCACCCCTGACGGTCGGTAACAGTACAAGGAGCGCGGTATGCGTACCAACGGAACGGTCAAGTGGTTCAACGACAGCAAGGGCTTCGGCTTCATCACGCCGGCCGACGGCCAGAAGGACTGCTTCGTCCACCACAGCGCCATCCAGGGAGGCGGCTTCAAGTCGCTTGCCGAGGGCGAGCAGGTTGAGTTCGACGTGGTGCAGGGCCAGAAGGGCCCCGCCGCCGAGAACGTGACCCGCATGGCCTGATCAGGCCATCTCACGCAGGCCCCCACGCCTGAGTGAAAAGAGCCACCCCGAAGCGATTCGGGGTGGCTCTTTCTCTTTCCGCGGATTCCGCCGGCTCAGGACCGCGCCAGCGCGTCCACCTGCTCCTCGACGCGGCGGAACTTGCGCGCGATGAACACCACGTAGCCAAACAGCAGCACCCACGCGATGGCGAACGCCGCGAACACGTGCGCGTACGCCCGCAGCGTGCGCGGCGGCGCGGCGCGCGGCGGCAGCGTGGAGCCGGGCTGCGCCGCATCCGCGGTAGTCGTGGCGGCCTCCGCCGCGGGAGCGGCGGGCGCTTGGGCGTGCGACGGCCCCGCGGCGGGCGCGGCCAGCAGGGCGAACAGCGCGAGCAGAATGATCCGGATCGGGCGCATCAGGCGGAGACTCCGTGGGTAGCGGGCGCGGCGGGGCGCAGGGTGGCGGCGACACGGGCGGCATTCAGGCGCCGGCTCAGCTTCTCTACCACCATGCGGGCCAGCAGCAGCGAAAAGAACAGCAGCGTGAACGCCAGCATGCTCACCAGCAGCGTCTGCACCATCTCGGGGGCGGCGGTGGGGCCTTCGGGCTTGAGCACCACCGGCTTGGGGTGCTGGCTGCGGAACCACTGCACGCTCATGTGGATGAGGGGGATGTCGGCCGCGCCCACCACGCCCAGGATGGCGGCGAAGCGCTTGCCCCGCTCCGGGCTTTCCGTGGCGCCGCGCAGGATGAAGTATCCCACGTAGATGAACCAAAGCAGCAGCGTGAACGAGAGCCGCGCGTCCCACACCCACCACGCGCCCCATGCGATCCGGCCCCACAGCGGCCCCGTGGTGAGCACGATGGTGGTGAAGATGACCCCCAGCTCCGCCGCGCACAGGGCCAGCGTGTCCAGCCGCTCGTCGCGCAGCCACAGGTAGCCCAGCGAGCACAGCGCCACGATGCCGAACGCCAGGTACGCCATCAGCGCCGACGGCAGGTGCACGTAGAAGATGCGCTGCACCACCCCCATCTCACGCTCGGTGGGGACGTAGAAGAAGATCATCCAGAAGGTCGCGACCAGCCCCGCCGCGGCCAGGAATCCCAATCCCACCGACCAGCGGCGAAGCCCCTGCAGCGACCCCGTATCCGTCGGAACGTTGTTGATGCCGTTCATCTCCATCCCCGCGGGGTCCCTCACCCGCTCGCTCAGGCTCGCACCCTCTCCCGC
>DASTVC010000522.1:0-14396 GCA_035759295.1 Longimicrobium sp.
CGACTTCTTCGAGCTGGGCGGGCACTCGCTGCTGGGGATGCAGGTCCTCTCCCGCGTCCGCCAGCGCTGGGGGACCGAGCTGCCGGTGCGCGTGGTGTTCGACGCGCCCACGGTGGCCGGGCTGGCCGCGCGCATCGACGCGGCGCGCGGCCGGCCCGCGGCCCCGCAGCCGCCGCTGCGCCCGGTGGTCCGGGGCGGCCCGCTGCCGCTGAGCTACGCGCAGCAGCGGCTGTGGTTCCTGCACCAGATGGAGCCCGAGAACCCCTTCTACAACATCCCCGCGGCCGTCCGCCTTTCCGGGACGCTGGACGCCGACGCCCTGCGCCACGCGCTGCGCGAGATCGTGCACCGGCACGAGGCGCTGCGCACCACGTTCCTGGCCACGGCCGACGGCAGCGCCCAGGTGGTGCACCCCGCGCCGCACGACTTCGACCTCCCGTTCCACGACTTCTCGCGCCTCCCGCATCCGCAGGCGGAGGAGGAGGCGATGCGGGTGGCGCGCGCGGAGGCGGAGACGCCGTTCGACCTGGCGCGCGACCGGATGCTGCGCGCCGTCCTGGTGCGCCTGGCGGCCGGCGAGCACCTGCTCGTGCTGAACCTGCACCACGTGGCGGGCGACGGCTGGTCCATCGGGGTGCTGTTCCGCGAGCTCGCGGCGCTGTACGAGGCGTTCGCCGCCGGGCGCCCCTCGCCCCTCCCCGCCCCGCCGGTGCAGTACGCCGACTTCGCGGTGTGGCAGCGCGAGTGGCTGCGCGAGGAAGTGCTCGAAGACCAGCTGGCGTACTGGCGCGGCCGCCTGGCCGGCGCCCCCGCCGTGCTGGAGCTGCCCACGGACCGGGCCCGCCCCGCGGTACAGAGCTACCGCGGCGAGGTGGTGCCGTTCGAGGTGCCGGCGGAGCTCACCGCGCGGCTGCACCAGGCCGCGCGGCGCGAGGGGGCCACGCTGTTCATGGTCCTCCTCGCCGGCTTCGACCTCCTGATCCACCGCCTCTCCGGCCGCGACGACGTGGTCGTCGGCTCGCCGATCGCGGGGCGGGTGCGGCGCGAGGTGGAGGGGCTGATCGGCTTCTTCGTCAACACCATGGCGCTGCGCGCCGACCTGTCGGGCGACCCCACCGTGGCGGAGCTCATCGGCCGGGTGCGCGAGGGGACGCTGGAGGCGTACGCGCACCAGGATCTGCCGTTCGAGCGGGTGGTGGAAGAGCTGCAGCCGGAGCGGACCCTCAACCGCAACCCGCTCTTTCAGGTCGCCTTCGCGCTGCAGAACGTGGCGATGGAGCCGGTGGATGCGCCCGGCCTCCGGCTGAAGCTGGAGGACGTGGACAGCGGCACCAGCAAGTTCGACATGTTCCTGGAGATGCTGGAAGACGGACCCAGCCTGCGCGGGAACCTGGAGTACGCCACCGACCTGTGGGAGCGCGCCACGGTGGAGCGGATGATCGCGCTGTTCATCCGCCTCCTCGATGCGCTGGCGGGTGATCCGTCGCTCCCCGTGAGCCGCGCGCGGCTGCTGGAAGACGCCGACGCCATCGCCCAGGTGCGCGACTGGAACCACACCGCGCGCCCGTACCCGCGCGACGCCAGCATCCACGCGGTGTTCCGGGAGCGCGCGCTGGCCACGCCCAACGCCGTGGCGCTGGAGTGGGTGGGCGGCAAGATGACGTACGCCGAGCTGGACGCCCGCTCCAACCGGTTGGCGCATCACCTGATCGATCTCGGCGTCCGCCCCGACCAGCCGGTGGCGCTCGCCGCCGAACGCTCGGCCGCGGTGGTGGTGGCCCTGCTGGCGATCCTGAAGGCGGGGGGCGCGTACGTCCCCATCAACCCGAAGTATCCGCGCAGCCGCATCGCGCTGATGCTGGACGACAGCGGCGCCCGGGTGCTGGTGACGGAGAGCGCGCTGGAGGATGCGCTCCCCGCGCACAAGCTGGCCACGGTGCTGCTGGACGACGACGCGCTCCGCATCGCCGCCCATCCGCCGCACCCGCCGGCGGTGGAGGTCACGGCCGACTCGGCGGCGTACGTGATGTACACCTCGGGCTCCACCGGGCGGCCCAAGGGCGTCATCGTCCCCCACCGCGCGGTGCTGCGGCTGGTGCTGAACAGCGACTTCGCGCGCTTCGGATCCGACGAGGTGTGGCTGCAGCTGGCGCCCATCGCCTTCGACGCCAGCACGCTGGAGCTGTGGGCGCCGCTGCTGAACGGCGGCCGGCTGGCGCTGTATCCCCCCGTCCCCGTCGATCCCGCCGAGCTGGGCGGCTTTATCCGGCGCCACGGGGTGACCAGCGCCTGGCTCACCGCCGGGCTCTTTCACCAGATGGTGGATACCTCGCCCGAGACCATCGGCGGGCTGCACCAGCTGCTGGCGGGCGGCGACGTTCTCTCCGTGGGCCACGTGGGCCGGGTGCTGGAAGCCTTTCCCCACGTGCGGCTGATCAACGGCTACGGACCCACGGAGAACACCACCTTCTCCTGCTGCCGCACCATCGTCGCCGCGGACGCGGGGCGCGCGACCATCCCCATCGGCGGGCCGATCGCGAACTCCACGGCGTACGTCCTCGATGCCAACCTGCTCCCCGCGGGGCCGGACGTCCCCGGCGAGCTGTTCGTGGGCGGCGACGGGGTGGCGCGCGGCTACCTGAAGGCTCCGACGCTCACCGCCGAGCGCTACCTTCCCGACCCCTTCGCCGAGCGCGCGGGGACGCGGATGTACCGCACGGGCGACCGGGTGCGGCGCCGGCCGGACGGCTCCATCGAGTTCCTGGGCCGCATCGACGAGCAGGTGAAGATCCGCGGCTACCGCATCGAGCCGGGGGAGGTCGAGGCGGTGCTGGAGCGCAGCCCGCTGGTGGCCACGGCCGTCGTCCACGTGCGCGAGGACGTGCCCGGCGACAAGCGGCTGGTGGCGTACGTGATCCCCGCCCGCCCCGACGCCGTGGCCGAAGTCGCCGAAGCGGCGGCCGAGACGGCGGACCGGCAGGTGAGCCAGTGGGAAAGCCTGTTCGACGACGTCTACACCGGCTCGCGCGGCACGGAAGAAGGCGACGAGACCTTCGACATCGTCGGCTGGAACAGCTCGTACACGGGGCAGCCCATTCCGCCGGAGGAGATGCGCGAGTGGGTGGAGCGCACCGTGGAGCGCATCCTGGCCCTGCATCCCCGCAAGGTGCTGGAGCTGGGCGTGGGGACGGGACTCCTCCTCTTCCGCGTCGCCCCTGGATCGACCGAGTACCTGGGGACGGACTTCAGCGCGCAGGTGCTGGCGCGGCTGGAGGGGCGGCTGCGCGGCGCGGAGGGCTTTCCGCCCGTGCGCCTGCTGCAGCGCGAGGCGGCCGACTTCGGGGGGATCGAGGAGCGCCGGTTCGACACGGCGATCCTGAACTCGGTGTGCCAGTACTTTCCCACGGCCGACTACTTCGCCGACGTGGTGCGGAACACCGTCGGCGCGCTGGCGGACGGCGGCGCCTTCTTCGTGGGCGACGTGCGCAACCGGTGGACGCTGGAGGCATTCCGCACCGCGGTGGAGTTCGACGCGGCGCCGGGCTCCGTGCGGACGGACGAGCTGCGCCAGCGCTGCCGGCGGATCGTGGAGGAGGAGGAAGAGCTGCTGGTGGAGCCCGACTTCTTCCGCGCGCTGCAGGCCCGCATCCCCCGCGTAAGCCGTGTGGAGGCGCGGGTAAAGCGCGGCGCGTTCCACAACGAGCTCACCCGCCACCGCTTCGACGTCGTGGTCCACGTGGGCCCGGCGGTGGAGAGGGAGACGGCGTCCTCGGTGGATTGGGAGGGCGAGGAGCTGACGCTGGAGATGCTCCGCGAGCGGCTCGAAGGGGCGCCGGACGAGCCGCTGGCGGTGCTCGGCATCCCCGACGCACGGCTGTGGCGCGAGCTGCGGATCGTGGAACTGCTGGCGATGGAGGAGGGGCCGGAGACGGTGGCCGAGACGCGCGCCGTCCTGGCCGGAATGCCGTCGCCCGCCATCGACCCCGAGGCGCTGTGGGCGCTGGGCGAGTCGCTGGGGCTGGTGGTGGAGATTCGCCACGCGGGGCCGCACGCCCCCGGCGCGGTGGACGCGCTCTTCCGGCGGACGGAGCGCGCGGCGGCGTTCCCCGAGCGGCCGCTGCTGCAGAAGGAGCCGCGCGAGTACGCCAACGACCCGCTATGGGCGGCGCAGGCGCGCGACCTGGCGCCCACGCTGCGCGCGTGGGTCAAGGAGCAGCTTCCCGAGCACATGGTGCCCAGCGCCCTGGTGGTGATGGACGCCTTTCCGCTCACGCCCAACGGCAAGGTGGACCGCCGCGCGCTCCCCGCGCCCGAGCCGCAGCGGCTGGGCACCGAGGAGGCGTGCGTGGAGCCGCGCACCGCGACGGAGACCACGCTGGCGGCCATCTGGGCCGAGGTGCTGCGCCTGGAGCGGGTGTTCGTCGACGACAACTTCTTCGACCTGGGCGGCCACTCGCTCCTCGCCACCCAGCTGGCGACGCGGGTGCGCGAGGCGTTCAGCATCGAGCTGCCGCTGCAGCGCGTCTTCGAGGCGCCCACCGTGGCCGCGCTGGCCGCCGTGGTCGACGCCACCCACGACGACGCCCTGGGCGCGCTGCTCGACGAGCTGGACGCGCTGAGCGACGACGAGGTGCGCGCGCTGCTGGAGGCCGGGGGCGCCTTTGCGGGCGCGGCCGCGCAGCGGGAGGGGACGGCCGACGTTTCCGGGCGGCTGCGCGAGCTTTCGCCCGAGCGCCGGGCGCTTCTGGTGATGCGCCGGCGGATGCAGGAGGCGCAGGCGTCGGGGCCGGAGCTGCGCCGCCGCCCGCGCCCCGGGGGGACGGCGCCGCTGAGCTACGCGCAGGCGCGGCTGTGGGTGCTGGACCGCATGGATCCCGGCAGCGCCGCGTACAACATGCCCCACCCGCTGCGCATCCGCGGCGCGCTGGACGCGAGCGCTCTGGCCCGCGCGCTCGACGCGCTGCGCGCCCGGCACGAGACGCTGCGCACCACCTTCGAGGAGCGCGACGGCGGCCCCGTGCAGGTCATCCACCCGCCCGAGGCGCGCCCGCTCCCCGTCGCCGACCTGTCCGATCTGTCCGCCGACGCGCGCGAGGCGGAGGTGCGGCGGCGGATGGACGACGACGCCAACACCGGGTTCGACCTGGTGCGCGGCCCGCTGATCCGCGCCGAGCTGCTGCGTCTGGCGGACGACGAGCACGTGCTGCTGCTGTGCATGCACCACATCGTGAGCGACGGGTGGAGCATGGGCGTGTTCGCGCGCGAGCTGGGGACGCTGTACGCGGCGTTCCGCGACGGGCGCGAGCCGCACCTGGCGCCGCTGCCGGTGCAGTACGCCGACTTTGCCGCCTGGCAGCACGAGGCGCTGGCGGGCGAGACGCTCGACCGGCTCGCCGCCTTCTGGCGCGCCGCGCTGGACGGCGCGCCCCCCGCGCTGGAGCTGCCCACGGACCGCATCCGCCCCGCGGCGGAAAGCCACCGGGGGCGCACGCTCAAGACGCGCATCGCCCCCGCGGCGGCGGCACGGCTGCGCGAGTTCGCGCGGGCGGAGGGCGCCACGCTCTTCAACGTCCTGACCGCCGCCTTCCGCGCGGCGCTGGCGCGGCACTCCGGGCAGGACGACGTGGTGCTGGGGACGCCCGTGGCCAACCGGCAGCGGAGCGAGCTGGAAGGGCTGGTGGGCTTCTTCGTCAACACCCTGCCGCTGCGGGCGCGGGTGGATGCCGGGCAGGGATTCCGCGCGCTGGTGCAGCGCGAAAAGCAGGTGGCGCTGGCGGCGTTCAACCACCAGGACCTCCCCTTCGACCGCATGGTCGAGGCGCTCAAGCTGCCGCGCGACCCCGCCCGCAACCCCGTGTTCCAGGCGATGGTCACGCTGCAGAACGCGGGCGGGGACCCGGTGGCGCTGGGCGGGGTGGAGATCACCCCGCTGGCCCCCGAGTATCACACGGCCAAGTTCGACCTTACGCTGGACAACTACGAAGACGACGACGGCTCCCTGCGCGTGGAGGCCGAGTGGGCCACGGACCTGTTCGACGCGTCCACCATCGACCGCATCGTCCAGCACTTCCACGCGCTGGCGGAAGAGGGCGTCGCGCAGCCGGACCGCCCGCTGGCGCTTCTCCCCGGCGCTGCGGAGGACGAGCGCGCCTTCGTCGTCCAGGGCCCCGGCAGCCGGGTGGTGGCGGAGTACGAGCGCGCGTCGTCCATCCACGCGCTGTTCGCGGCGCAGGCGGCGCGGACGCCGGACGCGGCGGCGGTGGAATTCGGCACGGCGCGGCTGAGCTACGCGGAGCTCGACGCCCGCGCCAACGCCCTCGCCGCCCGGCTGCGTGCCGCGGGGGTCGGGCCCGGCGGGCGCGTGGGCGTGTCGATGGAGCGCTCGGCAGAGCTGGTCGTGGCGATGCTGGGCGCGCTGAAGGCGGGCGCGGCGTACGTGCCGCTGGATCCCTCGTATCCGGCGGAGCGGCTGGCGTTCATGCGGGACGATGCCGGCGTGGGCGCCCTGGTCGTGCGCGGCGACGTGCCCGACGCGCTGGCGGCGTTCGGCGGGCCGACCATCGCGCTGTCGGTGGATGATGCGATCGACGGCGCTGCATCTACGGATTCGGTCGATGTTCCGGCGGAAGCGCTGGCGTACATCGTCTACACGTCGGGGTCCACGGGGACGCCGAAGGGGATCGGGATTCCGCATCGCGGGGTGGTGCGGCTGGTGCGCAACACGAACTACGTCTCCTTCACGGCGGATGAGCGGATCGCGCAGATCTCCAACGCCTCGTTCGATGCCATCACCTTCGAGGTGTGGGGCGCGCTGCTGAACGGCGGCGCGGTGGTCGGCATCGACCGGGACACCGTGCTGGCGCCCGACCGCCTGGCGGATGCGCTGCGCGACGAGCGGATCACCACCGCTTTCGTGACCACCGCGCTGTTCAACCAGGTGGCGCGGCTGCGGCCGGACGGGTTCGGCGTGCTGCGCAACCTGCTGTTCGGCGGCGAGGCGGTGGATCCGGCCGCGGTGCGCGCGGTGCTGCACGCCGGCGCGCCCGGCCGGCTGCTGCACGTCTACGGGCCGACGGAGAGCACCACGTACGCGACGTGGCGGCACGTGGAAGATGTGCCGGAGAACGCGGCGACCCTCCCCATCGGCATCCCGCTGGCGAACACCTCCGCGTACGTGCTGGACGGGCTGCGCGTCTGCAACGTGGGCGAGCCGGGCGAGCTGTGCCTGGGCGGCGACGGGCTGGCGTGGGGCTACCTGCGCCGCCCCGCGACGACGGCGGAGCAGTTCGTCCCCGATCACCTTTCCGGGACGCCGGGCGCGCGGCTGTACCGCACGGGCGACCGCGTGCGGCGCTTGGACGACGGCGCGGTGGGGTTCCTGTCGCGCATCGACCAGCAGGTAAAGGTGCGCGGCTTCCGCATCGAGCCGGCGGAGATCGAAGTGGCGCTCCGCGCGCTGCCGCGGGTGCGCGAAGCGTCGGTGATGGTGCGCGCCGACGGCGGCGAGAAGCGGCTGGTGGCCTACGTGGTTCCGTCCGACGGCGCGACTCCGTCTCCGGCGGAGTTGCGCGACGCGCTGGCGGGCCGCCTGCCGGACTACATGGTCCCCACGGCGTTCGTGGCGCTGGTGGCGATCCCGCTCACGCCCAACGGCAAGGTGGATTATCGCGCCCTCCCCGCCCCCGGCGCCGCCGCGGCGGACGAGCACGTGCCGCCGCGCACCCAGACCGAGGCCTCGCTGGCCGCGCTGTGGGCGCAGGTGCTGGGCGTGGACCGGGTGAGCGTGGAGGACGACTTCTTTCTGCTGGGAGGGCACTCGCTGCTGGCCACGCAGGTCGTCTCGCGCGTGCGCCAGGCGTTCGGCGCCGAGCTGCCGCTGCGCGCGGTGTTCGAGGCGTCCACCGTCCGCCGGCTGGCCGCGCGCCTCGACGCGCTGCGCGGCACCGCCGGCCCCGCCCTCCCGCCGGTGCTGCCGGTGGATCGAACCGGCGCGCTCCCCGTCTCCTTCGCGCAGGAGCGGATGTGGTTCCTGGAGCGGCTGGAGCCCGCGGCCGGCGTGTACAACATGCCCGTCCGCATCCGCCTGCGCGGGCCGCTGGACACGGAGGCGCTGCGTCGCGCGCTGGAGCTCGTCATCCACCGCCACGAGGCGCTGCGCACCGTCGTCCGCGAGGAGGGCGACGCGCCGGTGCAGCGCATCCTCCCCCCCGCCCCGTTCGACCTGCCGCTGATCGTCGAGGGGGATGCGAAGGAGTCCGCGCGGGTGCTGGATGAAGCGGCGTGGACGCCTATCGATCTCGAAAACGGCCCCGCCACCCGCGCGATCCTGGTCCGCGAGGGCGACGGGGAGCACGTGCTGGCGCTGACCATCCACCACGCGCAGGCAGACGGCTGGGCGCTGGGGATCATCCTGCGCGAGGCGTCGGCCGCGTACGAGGCGTACGCCGCGGGGCGCGAGCCGCAGCTGCCGCCCGTCGATCTGCAGTACGGCGACTTTGGCGTGTGGCAGCGGGCGAACCTGGCCGGCGAGCGGCTGGACCGGGAGGCCGAGTGGTGGCGCGGCCGGCTGGCCGGCGCCCCGCCGCTGCTGGAGCTTCCCACCGACCGCCCGCGCCCGCCGCGCCAGAGCTACCGCGGCGCCGCGCTCCCCCTGCGGCTGGAGCCCGAGCTGGTGCGCCGGCTCAAGACGCTGGCGGCACGCGAAGGGGCCACGACGTTCATGGCGCTGCTGGCCGGCTTTGCCGCGCTCCTGGGCCGCCTCTCGCGGCAGGAGGACGTCGTCGTCGGCACGCCGGTGGCGGGGCGCAACCGGGCGGAGACGGAGGGGATCGTCGGCCTGTTCGTCAACACGCTGGCGCTGCGGGCTGACCTGTCGGGCGACCCCACCTTCCGCGCGCTGCTGCGGCAGGTGCGCGAGACCGCGCTGGGCGCCTATGCGCACCAGGACGTGCCGTTCGAAAAGCTGGTGGAGTTGCTGCGGGTGGAGCGCTCGCTGAGCCACGCCCCCGTCTTCCAGGTGATGTTCGCGCTGCAGAGCCAGGAGACGGGCACGCTCCATCTCCCGGGCGTCGAAGCGGAGTACGACGAGCTGGCGCTGCGCGCGGCCAAGTTCGACCTCTCCGTGAGCCTGGAAGAGACGGCGGACGGCGCGGTGGAAGGGTCGATGGAGTACGCCACCGACCTGTGGGACGCGGAGACCGTCGCCCGGCTGGGCACGGGGTACGCGCTGCTGCTGGAAGCCCTGGTGGCCGACCCCGACGCGCGCGTCGCGGCGGCGGACGCGCTCGCCCCCGGCGAGCACGACACGCTGGCCGCGTGGAGCGACGGCGGCCCGCACGCCGACCCCGTCCCCGGCCATGTGCTCTTCGAGCGCCAGGCCGCGCGGACGCCGGATGCCGTGGCCATCGCCTTCGAATCCACCGAAATCAGCTACACGGAGCTGGACCGGCGCGCCAACCAGCTCGCGCGGCACCTCCGCACGCTGGGCGTCGGCCTCGAGACCCTCGTGGGCATCATGCTGGAGCGCGGCCCGGACCAGGTGGCCGCGGTGCTGGCGATCTGGAAGGCGGGCGGCGCGTATCTCCCCATCGACCCCGTCTACCCCGCCGAGCGGCGCGCCTACATGCTGGCCGACAGCGGCGCCGCCGTCCTCCTTACCCGGGCGAACCTGGCGGAGGGGATGGAGACCGCCGGGGCGCGCGTGGTGGACGTCGGCGACGCCTGGAAGGCCGCGGAGCGGCTGCAGGACGGGCCGCTGGGGATCGGGGTGGACCCGCTGGACCTGGCGTACGTGATCTACACGTCCGGATCGACCGGCCGGCCCAAGGGGACGATGAACCCGCACCTGGCGCTGGCCAACCTGGCCGCGTCGCAGCGCGAGTCGTTCCGGGTGGAGCCGGGAACGCGGGTGCTGCAGTTCGCCAGCTTCTCGTTCGACGCCGCGGTGGCCGACATCGTCGACGCATTCGCCAACGGCGGCACGCTGGTGATGGCGCCGCAGGAGGCGCTGGCGCCGGGACGGCCGCTGCTGGAGACGCTGGAGCGGCAGCGGGTGAACGCCGCCATGCTTCCGCCCAGCCTGTGGGCGCTCCTTCCCGACGGCGGGCTGCCCGACCTGCGCGTGGCCATCAGCGCCGGCGAGGCGTGCCCGCCCGAGGTGGCCGCGCGGTGGAGCCGCGGCCGGCGGCTGGTGAACGCCTACGGGCCCACGGAGGCCGCCGTCTGCTCCACCCTGGGGATCGTGGAGGACGCGCCGCGGCGGGTGCCGCTGGGGCGGCCCATGCGGGGGATCCGCGTGCACGTGCTCGACCACGCGCTACGCGAGGCGGGGATCGGCGTGCCGGGGGAGATCTGCGTGGGCGGCATCGGGGTGGGCCGGGGATACCTGGGGCGCCCGGGGCTGACGGCCGACCGCTTTGTCCCCGACCCGGTGTCGGAGGTGGGCGGCGCGCGGATGTACCGCACCGGCGACCTGGGCCGCTGGCTGCCGGACGGCCGGCTGGACTACCTGGGCCGCCTGGACCACCAGGTAAAGCTGCGCGGCTTCCGCGTGGAGCTGGGCGAGGTAGAGGCGGCGCTGGCCGGGCTTCCCGGCGTGCGCGAGGCGCTGGCGCTGGTGCGCCCCTCCCCCGCGGGCGACCCGCGCCTGGTGGCCTGGGCCATCCCGGCGGAGGGCGCCGCCCCGGAGCCGACGCCCCTGCGCGCGGCCCTCCGGCGCACGCTCCCCGAGCACATGGTGCCGGGGGAGATCGTCATCCTCTCGTCCTGGCCGCTGACGCCGAACGGCAAGATCGACCGCGCCGCGCTCCCCGCCCCCACCTGGGGCGCCGGCCACGCGCACGACGAGCCGCCGCGTACGCCCACCGAGGAGATGCTGGCCGCCGTCTGGCGCGAGGTGCTGGGCGTGCCGAAGGTGGCGCGGGGCGATGGATTCTTCGCGCTGGGCGGGCACTCGCTGCTGGCCACGCGCGCGGTGTCGCGCATCCGCGCCGTGCTGGGGGTTGAGGTGCCGCTGCGCGAGCTGTTCGACGCGCCCACGCTGGAGGCGCTGGCCGCGCACATCGACGGCGAGCGGATGCGGGACGAGGGGCTAACCGACGACCCGATCGTCCCCATCCCGCGCGACGGGCCGCTGCCGCTCAGTTCGCAGCAGGAGCGGCTCTGGTTCGTGCAGCGGATGGCGCCGGAGAGCACCGCCTTCAACATGCCGATGTCGCTGCGGCTGGGCGGCGCGCTGGACGTGGACGCGCTCCGCCGCGCGCTGGGCGAGATCGTCCGCCGCCACGAGCCGCTTCGCACGGTCTTCGCGCGCGGTGCTGACGGCCCCGTGCAGGTGGTCCACCCCGAGGGCGACGTCCATCTCCCCTTCACTGATCTCGAAGGCCGTGCGGACGCGGGCGACGAGCTGAAGCGGATGATGGACGAGCGGGCGCGCGTGCCGTTCGATCTGGAGCGCGGCCCGCTCCTCCGCCTCCACCTGGTCCGCCTGCACGCGGAGGAGCACTGCCTGCTGGTGGACATGCACCACGCGGTGAGCGACGGGTGGAGCATGGAGCGCTTCCACGCCGAGCTGGCCACCCTGTACGACGCCTTCCGCGCCGGCGAGCCCAGCCCGCTTCCCGAGCTGCCGGTGCAGTACGCGGACTACGCGGCGTGGCAGCGGCGCTGGCTGCGCGGCGAGCGGCTGGCCGCCCAGGTGGCGTTCTGGAAGGAGAAGCTGGAGGGCGCGCCCACCGTGGCCCTGCCGCTGGACCGGCCGCGCCCGGCCAGCCCGGTGCTGGAGGGCGACGACCTGGAGTTCACCCTGCCGCGCGCGCTGGCGGACCGGGTGGAGGCCATCGGCCGGGAGCTGGGCGCCACGCCGTACATGACCTTCCTGGCCGCGTTCACCGCGCTCATCCACCGCTGGACCGGCCAGACGGACCTGGTGCTGGGCACCGCGGTGTCGGGACGCGGGCGGCCGGAGGTGGAGCCGATGATCGGCTTCTTCGTGAACGCGCTGGCGCTGCGGATGGACGCGGGGGGCGACCCCGGCTTCCGCGAGCTGCTGCGGCGCGTCCGCGCGACCACGCTGGAGGCGTACGCGCACCAGGACGTGCCGTTCGAGCGGGTGCTGGAAGAGGTGAAGGTGGAGCGCCGCCTCTCCATGCATCCGCTCACCCAGGTGAGCTTTACGCTGCAGCACGAGGCGCCGCTCCCCGAGGCGCCGGGGCTGGTGATCACCCCCGGCGACGAGGGCGGCGACACGGGGACCGCCAAGGTGGACCTTACGCTGGGGATCGTCCGCGGCGAGGGCGACCTGCGCTGCACCCTGGAGTACGCGTCCACCCTCTTCGACCGCGAGACCATCCAGCGGGTGGCGGAGCGCTTCCGCGCCTTTCTGGAAGCCGCCGCCGAGCGCCCCGACGCGCCCCTCTCCGCGCTGTCGTCGTGGATGGACGCGGCGGAGCGCGACCGCATCCTGCGCGAGTGGAGTGGCACCGATCACCCGTGGCCGCGGCGCCTGATCCACCAGATGGTGGCGGACCAGGCGGCGCGCACGCCGGCGGCCGTCGCGCTCAAGCGCGGCGCGGCGGAGATCACCTACGCGGAGCTGGACGCGGGCGCCAACCGCCTGGCCCACCACCTGGCCGCGCTGGGCGTGGGCCCGGAGACGCGCGTGGGCGTCGTCGCCGACCGCTCGCCGGGGATGCTGGCGGCGGTGCTGGGGGTGCTGAAGGCCGGCGGCGCCTACGTGCCGCTGGACCCTGCGTACCCTGCGGAGCGGGTTCGGTGGATGCTGGAGGATTCGGGGATCCGCGTGCTGGTCAGCGCCTCCGCGGCGTCCGCCGCCGCGCTGCCGCTGGACGGCGTGCAACTGGTGGCGCTGGACCGCGACGCGGACGCGATCGCCGCGCGCCCATCGTGCGACCCCGCCGTGCCGGTGGGCGAGGATCACCTGGCCTACGTCATCTACACCTCGGGGAGCACGGGGCTGCCGAAGGGCGTGCTGGTTCCCCACCGCGGCATCCCGAACCTGGTGAACGCCCAGGTGCGGCGCTTCGGGGTGGATTCCACCAGCCGCGTGCTGCAGTTCGCCTCGCTGTCGTTCGACGCGTCGGTGAGCGAGGTGTTCTCGTCGCTCAGCGCCGGGGCCACCCTGGTGCTGGCCTCGCGCGAGGAGCTGCTTCCGGGCGAGCCGCTGCTGCAGCTGCTCCGCCGCGAGCGCATCACCAAGGCTACCCTGCCCCCCTCGGTGCTGGCGACGCTGCACGACGCGGAGCTTCCCGGCCTGCGCACGCTGGTCTCGGCCGGCGAGGCGGTGAGCGCGGCCGTGGTGGCGCGCTGGGCGCCGGGGCGTGCGTTCCACAACGCCTACGGCCCCACCGAGAACACGGTGGGGATCGCGTCCAACCTGTGCCATCCCGACGCGCGGGTGCCGGCCATCGGCCGCCCCTTCGAGAACGTGCGCGCCTACGTGCTGGACGAGGGGATGCAGCCGGTGGCGGCGGGGTTCCCGGGCGAAGTGTACGCGGGCGGCCCCGGCGTGACGCGCGGCTACCACGGCCGCCCGGGGCTCACGGCGGAGAAGTTCGTCCCCGATCCCTTCGGCGGATTGGCCGGCGCGCGGCTGTACCGCACGGGCGACCGCGCGCGCTGGCGGCCGGATGGCACGCTGGAGTTCATGGGCCGCGGCGACCAGCAGCTCAAGGTGCGCGGCTACCGGGTGGAGCCGGGGGAGATCGTGGCGCGGCTCTCCAACCAGCCCGGGGTGCGCGACGCCCTGGTGATGGTGCGCGAGGACGGGGGGACCGAGCGGCTGGTGGCCTGGGTGCTGGCCGCCGCGGGCGCCGCGCCCGATCCCGAGCGGATGCGCGAGGAGCTGAAGAAGCACCTTCCCGAGTACATGGTGCCGGCCGCCGTGGTGGTGGTGGACGAGATTCCGCTCACCCCCAACGGCAAGGTTGACCGCGCCCGCCTTCCCGCCCCCGACTTTTCCGCCTCCGCGGCCGAAGAGCAGCTGCCGCCGCAGGGCGAGCTGGAGGGCGTGGTGTCTGGGGCGTGGTGCCAGGTGCTGGGTGTGGAGCGGGTGGGGATGAACGCCAACTTCTTCGACATCGGCGGGCACTCGCTGCTCCTGGCACAGCTGCAGGAGAAGCTGGAAGCCGCGCTGGGGCGCGCCATCCCGCTGGTGGACCTGTTCCGCTACCCCACCGTGCGCTCGTTCGCGGCGCGGCTGGGCGGCGAAGCGGCCGTCGCCACCCCGGCCGGGGCGCCCGCGCAGAGCGAAGCGCCGAAGCCCGAGGGTGCCAAGCGCGGCGAAGACCGCGGCGCCGCGAGATTGGCGGCGATCCGCCGGCGGTAGGCGGGTGGGGGTGAAGGGATGATCGGGTGAAACGACTGCGCGGAGGCAGTGG
>DASTVC010000523.1:0-3931 GCA_035759295.1 Longimicrobium sp.
CCGGAGGTGTAGATGACGTACGCCACGTTCTCGGGCCGTACGCCGGCGGCGGGCGCCTGCGCGCTCTCGGCCTCGATGCGCTCGCGGTCGGCGTCGAGGCAGACGACGTCGGCGGCCTGGGGCGTGAGCCCCTCCGGCAGGGGCAGGCGGGTGAGCAGGAGCGGCGCGCCGGAGTCGGCGAGCATGAAGGCCAGCCGCTCGGCCGGGTACGCCGGGTCCAGCGGTACGTACGCGCCCCCGGCCTTCATCACGGCCAGCATGGCGACGACGAGATCCGGTCCCCGCTCCAGGCAGATGCCCACGCGGGTTTCCACGTGGACGCCGCGGCGGCGCAGGTGGTTCGCCAGTCGGTTGGCGGCGTGGTCCAGCGTGGCGTAGGTGAGCGCCGCGCCGGCGAAGGTGATCGCGGCCGCGTCCGGCGTGCGCTCCGCCTGTTCCGCGAAGAGCTCATGGATGCACCGGTCCGCCGGATACTCGGCCGCAGTCCGGTTCCACTCCTGGACCACGACGCGGCGCTCCGCCGCCGGCAGCACGTCGAGGCTCCCGATCGCCCGCCCGGAAGAGGTCTCCAGCGCCTCGACCAGCCGCTCCAGCGCCGTGTGCATCATCCAGCACACCTGCTCCGCCTGCGCCGGGGCCGCCACCTGAGCCGCCAGCGAGAACCCCTCCCCCAGGTCGTCCACCGAGAGCGCCACGGGGTAGTTCGTCCGCTCCTGCATCCCAATGCCGCGCACGCCCTCCCTGGGCGGCCCCGCCGGCTGCCCCGCCGGCTGCCCCACCGGCTGCGCCGCCAGCGGACGCCCCCTCGCGCCGCTGTAGCGATAGTTCAGCAGCGAGGTGAACAGCGGCGCCGGTGCCGCCACGCCGCTGCTGCGCTGCGCCAGCGCCAGCGAGGCGTGCTCGTGCCGCAGCAGGTCGGCCAGCAGCGCGTGCGTGCGCCGCACGGCCGCCTCGGCCGTCTCCTCGCCAACCCCTATCCGCACCGGCAGCGTGTTGATGACCGGGCCCATCACCCGGTCCGCCCCTTCCCCGCCCTGCATGCGGCCGAAGAGCAGCGTCCCGAAAACCACGTCCTGGCGGCCGCTCAGCCGCGCCAGCACCTGCGCCCACGCCAGGTGAACCAGGCTGGCCGCGCTCACCCCCAGCGTCCGCGCCCGCCGGCGCAGCCGTGCGGCGACGTCGCCCGCTACGGCAAGCCGCGCCTCACCGATTCCGTGTCCCTCGCCCAGGACGTCCAGCAGCCCGTACGGCGCCGTCGGCTCGTCCACGTCGCCCAGCATGCCACTGAAGAACCGCTCGTGCTCCTCGCGGCTCACCCCCAGTCGCGCCTGCGCCACGTAGTTGCGGAACGGCAGCGGCGCCGGAAGCTCCGACGCGCGGCCCCGCAGGTGCGCCGAGATCTCCGCCCGCAGCACTTCCAGCGACTCGTGGTCGCCGGTGAGGTGATGCCTGAGCATCAGCAGCACCCACCCGCCCCGGGCGCGGTCCTGGGCGATGGACACCCGCAGCAGCGGCGCCCGGCCCAGATCCATCCGGTAGTGACGGGGATCGAAGCGCCGCCACAGCTCCTCGGCCGCATTCTCCGCCCCCGCATCCAGCTCCACCTCCTCCACCGGCAGCGGCGCATGGCGCCAGACCACCTGCACCGGCTCGCCCAGCCCTTCCCAGGCCGCCGCCGTGCGCAGGATGTCGTGCCGGTCGATCACCGCCTGCAGCGCCGCCAGGTACCGCTCCAGATCCGCGCAGGTGCCGAACTCGGTCACGTTCGGCGTCAGGTACGGATCCCCCTCCTGCGACATCAGGTAATGGAAGAGGAACCCCTCCTGCAGCGGGGCCAGCGGGTAGATGTCCTGCACGTTCGCCGCTCCGCCCGGCACTCCCGCCACAATCCGGTCGATCTCCGCCTGGCTCAGCTCCACCAGCGGCAGCATCTCCGGCGTAATGGACTCGGCCCCCTCCGGGATCCCGTTCGCGGGGATCTCCATCTCCGTAGACGCCGCGCCCACGGCCAGGGCCAGCTCGGACAGCACCGGCGTGGTGAAGAGGGCCCGGACTTCCAGGTACAGCCCCACCCGCCGCATCCGCTCGATCAGCCGGATCGCCAGGAGTGAGTGCCCACCCAGCTCGAAGAAATGGTCCCAGCGGCCGACGCGCTCCACGCCCAGCAGCTCGCTCCAGATCTCCGCGAGCGCCGCCTCGATCTCCCCCAGCGGCGCCTCGTAGCTCCGCCGCGCGTATGCATCCCCTTCCGGCGCCGGGAGCGCTTTGCGGTCCAGCTTGCCGTTCGGCGTCAGCGGGAGCGCCTCCAGCGACACGAACGCGGACGGTACCATGTACTCCGGCAGGGTTTGCCGCAGGCGGTCGCGCAGGACCCCCGCTTCCACGCTGCCCACCACGTACGCCACCAGCCGCGTCTCGCCGGGGACGTCCTCGCGGACCACGACCACACAGTCGGAGACTCCCTCGCTCCGCCGCAGCGCGGCCTCGATCTCGCCGGGCTCGATGCGATAGCCGCGCACCTTGACCTGCTCGTCCACCCGCCCCTGGAACTCCAGCTCGCCCCAGGCCGACCACCGCACCCGGTCGCCCGTGCGGTACAGTCGTGCGCCGCCTTCCACGGAGAACGGATCAGGGACGAAGCGCTCCGCCGTAAGCCCCGGCCGGCCCAGGTAGCCGCGAGCTACCCCCACGCCCCCCACGTACAGCTCGCCGGGGACGCCCACCGGCGCCGGCCCGCCGGCCGCGTCCACCACGTACACCCGCACGTTCTCCAGCGGGCGGCCGATCGCCGGGACACGCCCGTCCGCGCGGCAGGGGGCGGCGGTCGCGCAGACCGTGACCTCCGTCGGCCCGTACGCGTTCACGAAGGCGCGCCCGGCGCTCCACCGCTCCACCGTGGCGGCGTCCACCGCCTCGCCCGCGCTGACAATCGTCCGCAGCTCCGGCAGGTCTTCCGGCGGGAGCACGGCCAGCACCGACGGCGGCAGGGTGGCCACGGTTACGCGCCCGCGCCGCAGCGTCTCCAGCAGCCCCTCACCGGGGAGGAGCGCGTCACGCGGCGCCATCACCAGCGTGGCCCCGGCCAGCAGCGTGTCGAATACCTCCGCCACCGCCGCGTCGAAGGAGAACGAGGCGAACTGCAGGACGCGGCTGCTGCGGTCGATGCCGAAGCGGAGCGCCTGCGCGTACGCCAGGTTGGGGACGCCCCGGTGCGGCACCATCACCCCCTTGGGCGTGCCCGTGCTCCCGGAGGTGTAGATCACGTACGCCAGGTGATCGGGCGATACGGGGCGATACGGATTCTCCGCGGACTCCGCCGCGATGCGCTCGCGGTCGGCGTCGAGGCAGACGACCTGGGCGGCGTGGGGCGTGAGCCCTTCCGGCAGCGGCAGGCGGGTGAGCAGGAGCGGGGCGCCCGAGTCGGCGAGCATGAAGGCCAAGCGTTCGGCCGGGTAGGCCGGGTCCAGCGGCACGTACGCGCCGCCGGCCTTCAGCACGGCCAGGATGGCGACGACGAGATCCGGCCCGCGCTCCAGGCAGATGCCCACGCGGGTCTCCGGCCCGACGCCGAGTCCGGCGAGGTGGTGCGCCAGCCGGTTCGCCCGCGCGTTCAGCTCCGCGTAGCTCAGCGTCTCGTCTGCGAAGACGAGCGCGGCCGCGTCGGGCGCGCGCTCCACCTGCGCCTCGAACAGCTCGTGCGCGCACCGGTCCGCCGGAAGCTCGGCCGCCGCCCCGTTCCCCGCCTCCAGCACCAGCGCGCGCTCCGCCTCGCCGAGCAGCTCCAGCCGCGAGAGCCGCACGTCCGCGTCCGCGGTGACCTGCTCCAGGACCCGCGCCAGGTGGCCGAGCATCCGCTCCGCCGTGCCGCGCTCGAACAGGTCCGTGGCGTAGCTGAGGCGCGCGCCGACGCCGTCGGGCCCCTGCGCCAGCT